>DNGT01000231.1 GCA_003486165.1 Desulfobacteraceae bacterium | reverse complement strand
GATGGCCCTGAAGATGCCGATCTCCCCGGTGCGTTCACGGACGCTGCCCATGAACGTTACCAGTACGACCAGACCTCCGATAAGGACGACCACCGCTGAAATGCCATAGGAGAACTTTTTGAACTGCGCCAGCGTTTCCATCCGGCTCTTGACCACCTGCTGGATGGCCATGACCTTGGCGCCGGGCAGAACCTCGGAGATCTGCCTGACCATTTCATGGACTGGGCAGTCTTTACACAGAGCCGCCACCTCAGCCATGGAAACACGACCTTCTTTGCCGAGAAGAGACTGGGCTGTGGAAAGGCGGGTGAAGACCATCTGATCGTCCTGGGAGCCGGTGGACTGGAGTACCCCTGAAACGATAAATGGATGATCTTTTATGGTTAATGGGTCGCCGACATTGAGTTTCATCACCTGGGCAGCTTCACCGCCTAATAGGACCCCGTTTTCTTTTGGAAGCGTTCCTTTCACCTGCCACCAGGGCTTCAAAATTTTTGAAGCCTTGAAGTCGACCCCGGCCAGCAGCGCTCTGTTGCTTTTCACTTGAATTACGCCCAAAACAATGGGACCCAATGCCGCAACATTGGCTGAATTTTTTATTGAACCGACCCGGATCAGATCTTCTTGACGGATTTCTTCCATTTCAAAGGAGACCCCACCCAGTGAAATTCCTCCGTACGTGAGCGGAAGGTTTTCGGTTTTTGGGACAACCAGAATATTGGCACCGTATTTTTCAAGCTTGTCGTTAATGTCGCTGGACATGGCATCGACAAGACTGATAACGGCGACCATGGTCGTTACACCAATGACAAGTCCGGCAAGAATAAAGGCCGCCTTACTTTTGCGGCGTATTAGATTTTTTATTGCAATTTCTTTTAATGTCATGGGGTTAAACCTTTCCTGCGAAATTGAAATACTGTTTTCCTTCCAGAATATCAATGATGTCGATCACCAATTGGTCACCTTCGATTTTCCGTTTCAGCGGTGCCGGATTACATCCGCCCTGAACCTCATTGACCAGAACAGAAGCAAACCTGCGCCCGCAATTTCGGCAGACCATGGAATCACCGTCCTGGTAGTATCCTTTACCGGCCGGCCAGCAGACATCACAGGCATCGAAAGCGGCGCGGATGATACCATCAGAACTCTTTAAAATGAAATATTTGATGGTGACATCTTGGCCTTTGTAAGCGTAGTGACGTGCCTTGTTGTCATCGAAAAGATTCACAGGGTAGGTTACTTTGGAAGCGGTACTGCTCAATGTAACGTTTGATGTGTCATAGGAGGCACTGCTTTTGCCGGAGTTGACAGCATAGTATACCCCACCGGCAATAAAGACAGCACTGAGGATCACGGCAATTAACGGGAAACGACTTTTTTTGTCGGTCCCCATAACAATCGCCTTTTTAGAGGCGGTATTATCATTATTGGATTTTTGAGCATTCGCCGTTTTGACGCCAGTTATCTTTTTCTTCTTGGACATGTTTATATTTCTCCTATTATCAATTTGTGCAATGTATCAGGTAATTCCGGATTGGCATGTGTGTTTTATCGTTAAAATTATTATGAATTAAAACGAAATGCTAAAAGGCGGCCATATGGATCCGGATCTAAATAGGTCTTGGTTATGAGGTTTAAATCAGCAGGGAAAGATTCTCAAGATATAGAGGTGTGAATAGAGCCAGAGTCCTGGTGTGTGAATTTGGACGGAAACTCTTGGGTATCTGGTTGCCGAAAACGTCATGACTCGCAACCCTCATAAAGCCTGAGGCATCCTGATCATCTATCCTGCTACTTGTTGTAATATATTCAGGGAGATCAGCGGTCTGGCCACTCTCAAAGTCACATGGCATCATTGAATTCTCGGAGCAGCATCCCTTGGATATTGAATTTGCATTGGTCTTGGCACCAGATTCTGTGCCACGCATCACTGAATTCATGGCGCACATGTTGCCGCAACCAGAACCGGCAGCAAAACCCATTGCAACAGGGCTGAATCCAAGAGCAAATACAAGTGCGAGACCTATGATTTTTTTAAATTTTATGTGCCCCATGTTTGGCTTACCATTATTATAAGGTTTACATAAGAAATAAGGTTTACATAAAAACATCCGAACACCTGTCGCTCTATTTTTGCAAATATGATACCATATTCTTAAGTCATGTGTTTATTTGTTGTAGAAATGTTGAACAGTCATGAACTGGACAGGTTAACTATCTGAAATTAAATGAATAGTTCGAATAAAGACGTGGATTCATTCAAAAGAGGATTCATTTGAAGGGCATTGCAACTAAAATTTAAAAATAAGGCAGTTCGTGCAAAAAATTGTATCGAATCTGTACACTTTAATTCCGTCCAATTTTTATTCATAGTTATATTAAATGGTTGGGTGTGATCGATATTGTGACAGTATTTTGTCCAAATTGCAGTTTTTTTATGGTCGACAAAATGGATTTTATTGTTTGCCCATTTCAATAAACAGGCCGATTGATTCGGCTAAAATTAGACGTAATTGGTTTGAATTTTATCAAAAACAAACTCATTCGAAAGTATTTTGAACTTGTTTTGGGTATCGTTCTGGGTTTTCCATCGGCAAGTTTATCACAACAAGGTGTATCTTTCTATTTTCGACATACTCGGCCTGGCGAGGCTTCATGTTCCTCAAGTCCCCATCACCTAATATTTTGAATCGCAGAAAACTTTCTTGTTTAATCGTCTGCTCCTTTAAATAAACGGCAAATATCTCCATTCCGGCCAAATCTTTGTCAAACCCGTCATAACTCTTGTTATCGACTTTGAAAAATTGAAAGAATTCTGATTCATTCTCAATGGATAGATGTACTGTCGACAG
>DNGT01000299.1 GCA_003486165.1 Desulfobacteraceae bacterium | reverse complement strand
GGATTTTCCGATATGGAAAATATCCCATATCGAAAAATCCTCATTTATTCTGGAGCCGACGATGGGACTCGAACCCGCGGCCTGCTGATTACGAATCAGCTGCTCTACCGAGTGAGCTACGCCGGCGCAATTAGAAGATAACTACTTTGTTTATGAATCAAAATCAAGAAAAAATGTCACTAAAATATCTTTTTGATACGAGTCCTTACAAGGATTACGATGTTATTTGCACAGGTCTCTCCGGTTCAGAAAAAGCCTATTTTATGAACCGCTTGTATATGAAACACAGGACACCGGTTGTTGTCATCACCGCTTCAACCAAAGAAGCGGAAACATATTTAGAAGATCTTGAATTTTTTGCAGAAAGGCCCTGTCCCCCCCTGATTTATTTCCCTCCGTATAATATTACACCATTTAAATATCTCTCGTATCACAACGAAACAGCAGCCAAACGGATAAGGTCACTTTACCAGCTCATTGTTGGTGATGTGCCGCCCATGGTGGTGACGACTATATCGGCGCTGATGCAGAGAATTTTACCCAAACAGGAACTCTGTGGCTATGCAGAACTAATTATGGCGCAGGAAGGTATCGATCGGGATCGGTTGATAAACAAGCTTATATCAAGTGGTTATGAACGATCATCGATGGTTGAAGAGCCTGGAGATTTCAGTATAAGAGGAGGCATTCTTGACATTTTTTCGCCGCTCTATTCAGATCCGATCCGAATTGAACTCTTTGGTGATACCGTAGAGTCAATTCGATTTTTTTCAGCATTCACCCAACGAACGATCAAGAATATTCGGGAAGCCGTCATTCTGCCAGCCAGGGAAACAATTCTCAAATCAACCCACCTAACTCAAGTCATCAATCGAATAAGAAAGCAAGCATCGCACTTGAATATCCCCGTAACCAAAGTAAGAGACTTGATCCATCGAATCAGAAAAGATGGTGTTTTCCCTGGAATTGAAAGTTTGATTCCCTTGATCTATCCTAATCTGGATTCTTTTTTCGACTATGTTCGGAAAGATACAATTTTTATTTTGGATGAACCTGGTGAACTGGAAAATATCGCAGACCATACGCTACTCCAGGCATCAAAAAGTTTTGATGCTGCGCAAAAAGAATCACGGCTTTGTGTTGAACCTGAGCGTCTTTATCTCACCTGGCAGGAGGCTAAAGCGTTATTTGAGCAGACAAATACGCTTTCAGTGAAAAAGCTCCATGTATCAAGGGAAACCATGCCCGACAGACCGCCTTTAAAGCCATTTCATTATTCAGTGAAAGATAATATGGACATCAGTCTGGAACTTGAGCGTCGTCGGGAAAAAGACCTTTTTTCTCCTCTGGCAAACTGGATCAATCATCAAAGGCTGTCTGAATTTGATACACTTATGGTTTGCCATACTCGAACACAGGCCAAGAGGCTGGTGTCTCTATTGGTCCCATATGGTATTCATCTCAAAGGTATTGAAAGATTCGCTGATATTAAACAAAGCAAAGGGCAAGCATTCGTCTGCCTGGGTCGAGTTTCCTCGGGATTTGTGTGGGCGGCTGAATCTTTGGCGATCATCACAGAGGATGAAATATTCGGATTAAAGCGCCGGCCAAAGATAAAACCAGAGCAACAAATTCGAACCCAACTTTTTGCATTTGAAGATTTAAAAAAAGGAGATCTTGTTGTTCACGTCGATCACGGGATAGGGCAATATGAGGGTCTGGTTGAATTGACATTAAACGGATCGAGCAATGATTTCCTCCTTATTGTTTATAAAGATGACGATAAGCTTTATTTGCCTGTGGATCGTATGGGTATGGTTCAAAAATACATGGGCATGGACGGCATTGAACCGGTTCTCGACAAGATGGGTGGCAAATCGTGGGAACGGGTTAAGGAAAGGGTAAAAAGATCGACAGAAAAAATTGCCGGAGAACTTTTAAAACTCTATGCTGAACGTAAAGTCAGCCAAGGACATGCTTTCGGGGAACTGGACGTTGATTTTAAAAACTTTGAAATGGGTTTTCCTTATGAAGAGACAGAAGACCAACTCGCAGCCATCGAAGACGTGTACAATGATATGAAGGCGCAAATTTCAATGGACCGGCTGGTATGTGGTGATGTTGGATACGGAAAAACAGAAGTTGCTCTGCGCGCCTCTTTGATGGCGGTGAATGATGGTAAACAGGTTGCCGTACTTGTACCAACGACGGTACTTGCTGAACAGCATTTTACGACATTTTCAGAACGTTTCCAAAGGTATCCGATTAATATTGCATGCTTGAGCAGGTTTCGTTCTTTAAAAGCACAACGCAACATTATAAATGATCTTAAAAACGGAAAGATAGATATTGTCATTGGAACACATCGTCTGATTCAGAAAGATGTGGTGTTTAAGGATCTGGGACTTTTAATCCTTGATGAAGAACAGCGCTTTGGGGTCAAACATAAAGAAAAGTTGAAAAAAATCAGGCGATCGGTGGATGTTCTTGCTTTAACCGCCACACCGATACCCCGAACACTTCACATGTCGCTGATGGGGGTGCGGGATATCAGCATCATTTCAACGCCACCTGAGCATCGCAAGTCTATTATCACCTATATTTCTGAATTTGATGACGCCGTCATTTCCGATGCCATACAAAAGGAGCTCGGCAGAAAGGGACAGATCTATTTTGTTCATAATAATATCCATAGCATCGGGAAAATGGCAAGGCATCTGCAGGAACTGGTTCCCGAGGTCAGACTCGATGTGGCGCACGGGCGTCTGGATGAGGAGGAATTGGAGGTTGTCATGCTGCGTTTTATGAATAAAGAGATAGACTTGCTGGTGTGCACCACTATCATAGAGTCAGGACTTGATATTCCTTCCGCCAACACCATACTGATCAATCGAGCAGACAGATTCGGGCTTGCTCAGATTTATCAATTGCGCGGTCGTGTCGGCCGTTTGGATGAACAGGCCTATGCCTATCTTTTTATACCCAAGGAAAGTACGTTGGGCAAAGATGCTCAAAAACGCCTGAAGATTTTAATGGAACATAGTGATCTCGGCTCGGGCTTTCAAATTGCCATGAGTGATTTAAAAATCAGAGGCGGGGGAACGATTCTTGGTGCTTCCCAATCCGGCCATATCGCCGCGGTGGGTTATGACATGTTTCTCAAACTGATGGAAAATTCCATGGCGGAACTGAAAGGGGAAAAGGTTCGGGAAAGTCTTGAACCGGAGATCAATATTAATATGCCTGCTTCGATACCCGAATCCTATATCACTGATATTGATCAGCGTCTTAGTGCATATCGTCGACTTGCTAAAATGACAGAACTTAATGAGATTGCCGATTTTAAGGCGGAGCTGATGGATAGATTTGGTGATTTGAACCTTGAAACTGAACATCTTCTTTTAAAAATCATGCTCAGGGTATTGGCTATAAAGGCAGGTGTCAACCGGGTTGATCTTAAAGGACGGCAGCTTTCACTCTCTTTTTCACAAGCACACCAGAAAAATCCTTCCGGAATTATAGACATGGTTCTTTCAGAAAAAGATAGGTTTGGAATCACACCGGATCATATTTTGAAGGTCAAACTGAAAAAAGGGAATACATCCTTTCTATTATCTCAGACTAAAAACATCTTGAAAGAAATCATGCAACGTGTTAATAGCTAAAAATTTAAACGATTTAGGAGCTATATCGGGTCTGTATGTGAAATTTTATGGTTTCTGATGATAAGATATTCTATTAAATTTGTTTCTTTCATCTGTTTTCTGTGGGTTGGCTATACTTTGGTCGGGTGCTCTGATGTCGAACACAAACAAAAAGATGAATATTTTATCAAGGTCGGGAACAGGACAATAACCGTTGCTGATTTCAACAAGGCTTTTGAAATCGCCAAGAATGCATATCCGCACAATAGCATACAGCAACCTGATGTGATCCGGGAAGCCCGATTGCGTCTTGTTCAACAAATGACTGAAGAGATGATTCTCCTTCAAAGGGCTGAAGAACTCGGTGTTACGATTAAAGACTCGGAAGTTGAAAAAACCCTTGAAGAATTAAAACGGGATTATCCTGACAATGTATTTCAGGAGATACTGCTTGAGTATGCCATCCCTTACCGGTCTTGGAGAGAAGGATTAAAGACACGATTGCTTATGGAAAAGGTGATTGCAAAAGAGTTGGGAGATCATATCGAAATAACGCATGATGACATATCGAAATATTATGAAGAACATTTCAAAGATGATGACACATCATCTGTTGTGAAAGAGGTGCCAGAAGATATAAATAACATCATCAAAAAAATTTTGCGTAAAGAGAAGATGGAAAAAACGTATGCTCCGTGGATAGAAAAACTTAAAAACAATTACGTTGTCGAAATAAACAAAAAAGAACTGGAAAAATGACCGATATGCTCCCCGCAAGTCCCGTCCTTTGGGACGGGGTCAAGGGGAGCTATATTAAACAAACTAAAATCCTTACCAGGGCGTGAGGCACTGCCGTAAGGCAGAAACCCTGCCTTTTAGGACGGGGAGGCTTCACTGGTTTATAAAAATAGTTCATGATTTGTTAATATGAGAAGCAGGTTCTTTAAAAAAATAAAAATCGAATCCATATATTGCATAATATATACTTTGTTTTTTTGTGTGTTTGGTTATCCATTTGTTATAGACGCCAAGGGTGCAGAAATTGTTGATCGTATTGTCGCTGTGGTTAACGATGAAGTCATTACACTTATCGAACTCAACAACACACTTAAACCTTACATGGAAAAAATTCGATCCCTTGGATACCTGCCGGAAAAAGAGCAAGAACTGCTCTTTAAAGTCAGAAAGGATATGCTTGACCGCCTTGTCAATCAGAAAATTGAAGATCAGGAGATAAAGCGCTCAAAGGTTGAAATCAGTGAAGAACAGATCGATAAAACCATCGAGCGGATCAAAGAGACGAATTATCTCACGGATGAACAGCTAAGAGCGGCATTGGCAAAAGACGGATTTACCATGGAAGAGTATCGTCGTAAGATTAAAGACCAGATACTCAGAGAAAGGCTTGTCAATCTTAAGGTCAAATCAAAAATCGTGATTACCAAAGAGGACATTAAGGCCTATTATGAAAAACATATCAAAGAGTATGGCGGGAAACAAAAATATCATCTTCGCAATATCATTATGAAAGTTCCTCTGTTTTCGGATTCAGAAAAGAAACTTGAAACTAAAGTGAAGATGGATGAGATCCTGGAAAAATTAAAGGCCGGAGAATCTTTTGAAGCCTTGGCGGCAAAGCATTCCGAATCTCCGGCAGCTTCAGACGGAGGAGATCTGGGTGAGTTCGAATTCGATACCCTGTCTCCGCAACTTCAAAAGGCCATCGAAAAAATAAAGCCTGGCGAGTTTACACCCGTACTCGATACAGATCAGGGATATCAAATTTTTTTTATAGAAGAGATATTGAGTACCCCAGTAAAGACGCTTGAGGAGATGTCGCCCGAAATTGAAAGAATACTCTTTAATGAAAACATAGATAATAAATATCAGGCATGGATTGAAGATTTGCGAAAACAGGCCGTTATCAAAATCATCCAGTAGTTCTTAAAACCGGTGAACACGATTGTATTGTGACATATGCATAGTGAATCCAACAAAATACTCGTCGAAAGCATTAAAAGACTGCTAAGAAGAGATGCCACCAGCCACCTTCTTAAGATTGTAAAAAAAACCCATGCCGCGGACTTGGCTTCGGTGTTCGATTTTTTGTCAATTCAAAACCAACGCAGACTCTTTAAGCTCATCAATGATGTAAGTTTAAAGGGCGAGATTTTCAGCAATCTCGACGAAGACACATTTTTGGGTATCGTGGATGGAATGAATTTGGACGATATCGTCGAGATTCTTGATCTCATGCCAAGAGATGATGTTGCCGACCTGTTGGGATGTATGCCTGTGGAAAAATCCGATGCTATCCTTGAGAAAATGAAAAAGGAGGGTTCAAAAGAAGTTGAAGGTCTCCTTCANNCTTCAAAAAGAGCATCTGGATGTAGAGATGCCGTTTTATCTTTATGTGGTGGATGCCAACGGCAATTTGATCGGCGTCAGTTCTTTGAGGCAGCTGGTTGTGGTTCCGCCCAATACACCCCTTAAGAATTTCATGACCACAGACGTTTTTGCGGTAAAAACGAGTATGGATCAGGAAGAGGTGGCAAAAATCGTTGCCCGTTATGATATCCTTGCCGTACCGGTGGTGGATGACACAAACAAATTGGTCGGTATTATTACCGTGGATGATGTTATCGATATCATCAGAGAAGAAGCGACAGAAGACATATTGAAAATGGTGGGTGTCGGCGAAGAATTCGTTGAAACCACATCCATATTCAAAAATATAAAAATGCGCATGCCCTGGCTGTTCGCAAGTTGTATCGGTGGAATTATTGCATCCTTTATTATCGGTTATTTTCAGTCAAGTTTAAGCAAGTTGGCTTATCTGGCGGCGTTTATTCCTGTGATTATGGGAATGGGCGGCAACATTGGCGTTCAATCCGCTACCATTACGGTTCGGGGACTTGCCACAGGGCGTCTAAGCATCCGTGATCTCTGGTCGGTGGTTTCAAAGCAGATTTTGGTGGGGCTGATGCTGGGTCTTTTTTACGGATTTGTTGTCGGTTTGGTAGCACAGTTAAAATACAGCCGTGAATTGTTTGCCCTGGCCGTGGGACTGGGTGTGCTTTCTTCCATGACCCTAGCAGCCCTCGCGGGATCTATGGTGCCGATGACCTTGGCGAAAATCAATATCGATCCTGCCATTGCGTCGGGTCCCTTTGTTACCACGGCCATTGATATTATCAGCGTGTCCTTCTATTTTATCATTGCCACGACCCTCCTNNGATTTAGTTATTACATTTTTTACGCTTAAAGAAGGCAAAATAACCGCCATAGCAAAATCCGCCAAAAAAAGCACAAAACGATTTGCAGGGATTCTGGAACTCTTTTCGGCATTGAATGTGGTATACAGCACCGGCCGGAGAAAAGGGCTTCCAGTTTTACAGGAGGCCAACTTAAAACATCCTTTTCCAAGCATCAGAACCAGCATGTTAAAGACGGCTTATGCCAGCTACTGGGCGGAACTCATCAACGAATGGATGGAAAGCGGGCAGAAACAAGTTGAGATTTACCAGCTCTTTCAATATATTTTGAGAAAACTCGATTCTAGTCAGGCATCCGAAGCGGCACTTTCTATTTTATTTCAGATGAAATTTATAACCCTGTCGGGTTTTGCACCAAATTTAAGACAATGCAGCGTCTGCCGCATTGAAGTAGAGAATATAAAGGAAACCAGAGTTCAATTTGACTTTGCAAAGGGAGGCATCTTATGTGACGGATGCACTTCAAAAACCTTTCAGAAAACATTTCTTTCAAAGGGAATCATTAAACAGCTTTTGTGGATAGAAAAGGGGGATTTGGTCAAAGCGGTGAGGGTCAGGTTTACTTCTGATGCGTTAAGGGAAAGTTTGGAGTTCTTGGAGACCTTTGTGCCCTATCATTTGGGAAAAGAACCCCGGAGTTTGAAATTTTTGAAGCAAATTAGAAAGTGGTAGATACCGGAAACATGATGCGTAACATCATTGAATCCCATCAAATTGAAGCTTCAGCGCCATGCAGGATCGACATGGGGGGCACTTTGGATATCAGCACCTTTTATTATCCCCTNNAAGTCACTTCAAAAGGATTTAAAGTCGCTGAATATCTTCTGGATAAAGCGCCTTTTGATCATCCGCTTGGGCTAATTTTTGCCATAGCAGCGTATTTCAGAGCTGAAGGGATCCATATTGATATCGACTCATCATCTCCTCCACGGAGCGCTTTGGGCGGGTCTTCGGTAGCTGCGGTAGCCCTTGTCGGGGCTTTTTCAAAGGTTAAAGCAAAAAAAGGGGATGCCCCCATCTCAAGAAAGAACATCGCTTTTCTATCACAGACCATTGAGGCAAGTGTGGCAGGTGTGCCGTGCGGCTTTCAGGATCAATTGGCGGCTGTTTACGGCGGTGCAAATGTATGGTATTGGCCGGGAGATTGCCAAATTCCTTTTTTTAGGAAAAAAACCATTATTCCAAAGCGGCACTTGCCCAAATTCGAACAGAACTTGTTGCTGGCATACTGCGGGATACCTCACGAATCGAAAGATGTGAATCAAAAATGGGTGAAGCAATTTCTTTCTGGAAAGCACCATGGACTTTGGGCTGAAATTATAGTATGTACCCATAAATTTGCCGAGGCGCTCATTAAAAGAGATATCACTGGTGCATGCGAACAGATGAATAAAGAGACCGCTATCAGAAGGAAGATGACGCCTGAAGTGCTTGACGAGATCGGCAAGGCACTTGTTGAGTCCGCCATGAAAAAGAGTTGCGGTGCACGATTCACAGGGGCTGGCGGCGGAGGCTGTCTATGGGCACTGGGTCGCGCAGAGGATATTGACAAACTCAAAGGCACATGGGAAGGTATTCTGTCAACAAGAAAGGGTGCCCGACTGTTGAGTGCGAAAATTGATGCAGAAGGGCTTTTGTAGTCTTTCTTGACGAAATAATGTAAAGGCCGCTGGTTGCAAATGGCATAAAACGTCCAGCATAACCCACTAATTACAAAGAGATTGATAAGGAAGGAAAAATGAATTTTCAGGATGTGATCATGTCGCTAGAGAAATTCTGGGCACAAAAAGGGTGTGTGGTGGCCCAGCCGTATGATATGGAAGTCGGCGCCGGGACATTTCATCCCACCACACTTCTAAAAGCGCTCGGCCCCGAACCCTGGAATGTTGCTTATGTTCAGCCGTCGAGGCGGCCGACCGACGGTCGATACGGTGAAAACCCGAACCGGCTGCAACATTACTACCAGTATCAGGTGATTTTGAAACCTTCTCCTTATGATGTTCAGGAACAGTATCTTCAGAGCTTGAAAGTGTTGGGTATAGATCCTTTGGAGCACGACATCCGATTTGTGGAAGACGATTGGGAATCCCCCACTTTGGGTGCGGCCGGTNNTGCGGCAGTGTCGAGTTGTTTCCCATATCCGTAGAACTCACATACGGGCTGGAACGTATCGCCATGTATCTGCAAAAAGTGGACAGTGTGTTCGATTTGAAATGGACCGATACGGTGACTTACGGACATGTGCACCATCAGCAGGAAGTCGAACAGTCAACTTACAATTTTGAAAAGGCGAATGTCAACATGCTGTTGGAGTTTTTCAATCAGTATGAAGCCGAATCCGCGCGAATGATTAAAGAAAAATTGGTGCTTCCGGCCTATGAATACTGCCTGAAATGTTCGCATACGTTTAACCTTCTCGATGCTCGAGGCGCCATCAGTGTTGCTGAAAGGACCGGTTACATCGGCCGAATAAGAAATCTTGCCAGAGCATGTGCGGAAGGATATCTGAAACAAAGAGAAGCCATGGGATATCCCCTGTTGAAAAAAGAAAAATAAATATTTCGCAAGAATTTTGTTTTGACAACTGATCGCTTCAGGTATGAATAAATTTTTGCTGAAAGAACTCGT
>DNGT01000118.1 GCA_003486165.1 Desulfobacteraceae bacterium | reverse complement strand
ATTTTTAGCTTCGGCAGTATCCGGGGCCGCATCCATTCCCATGTTGCGGGTAAGCGGCCATATCGGAAGAAACTGGGACTCGGCTTTGGTGCGTCCCCCCGGCGCGCTGCCGGAAAAAGAGTTTCTTTCCCGCTGCATCAAATGCGGTCAGTGCATGCGCATTTGTCCGACCAATGTGATCCATCCAGCCGGACTTCAGGGCGGCCTTGAAGCATTGTGGACCCCGGTTCTCAATTTTCGTATCGGAACCAGCGGGTGTCAATTTAATTGCATTGCCTGCGGAAATCTTTGTCCAACGGCGGCGATACGGCCCATCAGCTTAGATGAACGGTTGGGAAGAAACCGCTATGTCGATCACGGACCGTTTAAAATCGGAACCGCCTTCGTCGATCGGGGCCGTTGCTTAGCCTGGGCTATGGACAGACCCTGTATCGTTTGCCAGGAAAATTGTCCGGTGAGTCCCAAGGCCGTTCGGACCCGTGAAGTTTTCAACAAGATTGATACGGGTTCCAAGCTGATGGTGGCAAAGGCCGATGCCTTATATATTGAGTTTCAGGGCACCGGTCCCAGCATGGATCAACTGGCCACAGGTGACTATTATGCCGTGGTTTTACCGTCAGCCGATCATCGACCTCGGCGAATCGTCAGCAACTGGGAAAGGGGTTTGCGGATTGCAGACGGGCTGCCCTTTGAATCACCGCCGGTGCCGGGAAGTCGCGTTGAAATTCAGATACGGCTTCAGCAGCCCTATGTGGATCCCAAACACTGCATCGGCTGCGGCGTTTGCGAACACGAGTGCCCGGTACCGGGAAAGCGCGCTATCCGGGTGACGGCAGACAATGAGTCAAGAGCCCCTGAACACGCATTGCTTTTGAAACAATGACGATTTTTGAGGAAAATTTTATAAAGATTGAAGCTTCCTGCAGCAAGCTGCAGGGAATCTTCGATTGTAGGAAATTATGCTTTTTTAATATTCGCTCGCTAACCCCACAGGAAGCTGTGGGGTTAGCGCTCGCTTTTTCAGTTCAAGTAAGATGCTGATAAATATAAAGAATTATAGGAGGATATAAAATGCACCGAAATGACGGCAAATGGTCCCGCAGGGATTTTTTAAAGGCTACCGGTACTGCCGGATTGGGAGCGGTCATGGCACCGGTCAGCCAAATTGCACACGTAACCGAAGCACAAAAAACGATACCTGTTCGACCTTTCGGGAAAACCGGAGCAAAAGTTTCAATGCTTTCACTGGGTGGAATGTTCGACATCGCCTCCAACCAGATCATGATGAAACAGGCCGTGNNGATTTTTCTGGTGAGCAAATCCTGCGCCCGGGATACCGAAGGTATGACTCGGCTCCTTGATCGATCCCTTGAAAGAATGAATATCGACCATATAGACCTTTATTTTGCTCACGGAATCTACGGAATTAATGAATTGAATGTGCGTACCAAAACCTGGGCGGAAAAGGCCAAGGCAGCCGGGAAAATCCGTTTTTTCGGCTTCAGTACCCACCGAAATATGGAAACGTGTATGCTGGAGGCGGCAAAGCTTGGATGGATCGACGGTATCATGATGACCTACAACTTTCGTTTGATGCATACCGACCGTATGAAACGAGCGGTTGATACGTGTGTGAAAGCGGGCATCGGATTGACCGCCATGAAAACCCAGGGTGGAGGCTCGGTTAGAACAAATACGGATACCGAACTCAAAATGGCCGGCCGTTTTTTACAAAAAGGATTTACCGACGCCCAGGCCAAGTTAATGGCAGTTTGGCAAAATCCGGATATCGCCAGCATTTGTTCGCAGATGCCGAACATGACGATTCTTAAGGCCAATGTCGCCGCTGCATTGAACAGGACCGACCTCTCTGTAAAGGACACTGAATTTTTGCACCGCTATGCTTGCGAAACACATTCAGATTATTGCAGCGGTTGTACGAAGATTTGTGAATCCACTCTTGAAATGGATGTCCCTATCGGCGATGTGATGCGATATCTCATGTATTACCGCAGCTATGGTGAGTTCGATTACGCCGCCATCCAATTTAAAACAATTCCTGAAAATATCCGAGGGCGAATGGCAAATTTAGACTATTCATTGGCCGAGCGAAAATGCCCTCAAAAGATGGCCATCGGAAAGCTTATGAAAGAAGCTGTGGATATATTTCACATATGATTTTTATGATCATTTCCTTTATTCATATTTCGCCGGATCTGTATGGCAACCAAGGCACTCCGTGATTGGCTGAAAAGCCTTTAACCTTAATTGATTGTAAACAAAATGGAAGAAATATTTAGGGGTTAATATTATTTTGGCGTCTTGTTTTTCAATTACCAGAAAGACCATTGATGGGTTGAGAGAACATACATGCCCAGCAAGAAATTTGTTATGGCATGGGACAAGATGGGGTCAAATAGATTTTTGCTTCGATAGAGAACACCTGAATATACCATTCCTGCAAAAATTCCCACAAGCCAGCGTTGATGTTCAATTCCAAAAAGAATAGAGATGAAGATGAAAGAGAACCAGGAAAACTGCCCGAGCGGCACGGACTTAAAGTCAGATTTTATGGCAAATCTAAGGGCAAACGATCTCCAGAATAACTCTTCCATTAAGGGAACAACCAAAGTGGCACCGATTAACCTGAATGCGATAACATAATATACACGATAACCGCTTGCATCTTTATAAGGATTAAACTCTGAATGTCCGATCTGAGGATACATCCCTTCAGGAAGCACCCATATAAAGAAAACCAAAATTCCGGAGATGACAGGCAGCCAGCTAAATGAGAATCGTATTTCCTGTTTGTAGACATTCCAAAAGTAAATCAGGCTTGAAGCCACCAGAGCGGTTTTTATTGGATACATAAGGCTTTGGGAAATATTGAAGAGGGGACCCGCATAGATGCAGACTGCAAAAAGGGCAAAGGGAAAAACATAGGGAATACAAGGTCTTTTTTGGTATGGAATGGTTCCGTTTATCATATAGAATTATTATAGATATAAAGGCTTCCCCAAATGCCGTTATTAACTTCGGTGCATGCTAAAATTATGTATAAATATATACGTTCGGCCGAAGAATAAGATGCACGTACACCAGAGAAGCCATTTATTAAGTGCCACCTCAAACTCCCTTTTTAAGTATAACCTTGAAGGCGCTTGGCCGTCGCGTAGTTTTTTGTTTAGGTGTTGAAGTTGAGTGGCACTCACTTGCGTTAATGTTTTATCAGCGTATGTTTTTTGCTTTGTAATTAAGCAGAAATCGTGCCAAATTCTTCAGATACACTTATTTGATGTAATTATAAATAGTTGTCTTGTCCGGCAATATTAGCACTGCCAAATATTATGAATAATATTGCCAATTATTTGTGAAATTTATGTCATAATCTTAAAAATTGCTCTTTTTGGAACCATGCTAAGTATTGGGTAAACCAAAACAGAGTGGTGTCCCTGCCGGGTGTGCAAATAGAAAAGGCAGGGGCATTTTGCCTCTGCCTTTATCGGTTATCTACAAACAAATAATTATTTCACAGTTTCCTTCAACGCCTTTCCTGCAACAAACTTTGGCACCTTACTTGACGCAATATGTATCTCTTCTCCTGTCTGAGGATTTCTGCCTTTACGAGCCTTTCTCTCTGTTACCTTAAATGTGCCGAACCCAACTAATGATACGGCTTCTCCTTTCCCCAGTGCATCGGTAATGCTTGAAAGAACAACGTCCACGGCCGTCTGGGCATCCTTTTTGGTTTTTACGATCTTGGCAACTTCGTTGACTAAATCTGCTTTGTTCATTTTTTTTCTCCTTTCACTTTTTGAAGGCCACGAGTGCATAATTCGTAATCAAAACTCGAAATATTACTCTTTGTTCAGCCGTTTAAAATGTTCAACACCCTTTCGAACTATATCGGATTCCGAATAAACATCGATTATCTGTACATTCAACACAGCATATTGCTTGTTATCCTCTTCCTACATGTTTTAATTCTATTAAATTGCAGATGCCTTGAGACCTTTGAAAAATAGAAATTTTTGTTCGAGTTTAAGGAAGCGAAAATTTTAACCACAGGAATACATTTCGTATTTTGAGGATTAAAATTTGAGCCTGACACAGAAGTCGGGCAAAAAGGACTGTTTTGCAAGGGTGTCATCTTGGGGGTAATGCCTTTAAATTATATGAACGACAAACAACCAAAAGATAATGAAAACAGCCAAGCCGGTTACAGCTATGGTTGAAAACAGTAAAACAATGGATTCCATTTTGAATTGATTTCGAATATTCTTTTTTTCCGAATGTCGATCAATGCTATCTTGGTCTTTCTGAGGCATTTTAGCTTTAAATTTTGCTCTTTGACAATGGCATAGATTAAATACATACCCGAAAGGGCGGCGATTGAAGCACCTATTGGAACTTATGGCCAAGTCACAATAGAAAACAAATCCCATTATGGGAGGGATGCAACAGGATGACGGTTTTAAAACCGTTGGAAACTAAACAAAAATGAACATTTATGAATGTTTATGGTGCATATGCGAAACCCCACAGGCCGGGGCTAAATCGCGTCTGCTATTAGCGGCTCATTTCCCTTGGTGGTTCGGGTTTCAAGCCACACTTCGTCGGAATTACCACTTTGAAGATTTTGTTTACTGGTTTTTTATTAAAACCTGTCTCAAAAACACGTTGACTTTTATCCAGGCACCATCAGTTGCCATTCAAATATCTAAAAATATCTGTGTTGTCAACCGACTACTGTTATCCAAATTTGAAGATTTAAGGAAAAAATCATCTGCGTTCCAACAAGCTTTGGGGAATGCGCTCGCTGTTGCAGTTCAAAAGATAGTGATAGACATTGCACATTTGAATTGATAAATAATTTAAGGGAGAATCTGTTTCCCATTCGTCTAAAAGAATGCGAATTTTAGTCAATTTTTTCTATTTTTTAACTGAAAGGGGTTAAAATGTCCATTATCACCATCTCAAGAGGATCTTATAGTCGAGGGAAAGAAGTTGCCGAAAAAATTGCTCAAGAACTGGGTTATCAGTGTATATCACGAGAAATTCTCCTTGAAGCTTCTGAAAAATTTCGTATCCCGGAAATTAAGCTGATTCGGGCAATTCACGATGCCCCTTCTGTACTCGACCGATTCACTTACGGGAAAGAAAAGTATATNNGCTTATCTTCGTTCTGCCCTGTTAAAAAATGTGCAACAAGACAATGTTGTCTATCATGGACTGGCAGGTCATTTTTTCCTTCAAGATATTCCCCATGTTCTCAAGGTGCGTGTCATTGCCGACCTGGAATACCGGGTCAAAGAAGAAATGAAACGGGAAAACATTCCTGCTGAAGAAGCACGATATATTCTGAAACAAGATGATGATGAGCGTCGTAAATGGGGTTTGCAATTATATGGTCGTGACACCCGTGATTCAAGCCTTTACGATTTGGTCGTTCATATCAAAACAAAAAAAGTGGACGATGCGGTGGGCCTTATATTATATGCCGCAAGAATGTCTTGCTTCCAAACAACGCCCGAATCTCAAAAGGTTCTCGATGATCTGACATTGGCTGCCGAGCTAAAAGCTGCCCTGGTTGACGAATTTCCAACGTCAGAGGTTACAGCCAAAGACAGCTCTGCCATTGTTAAAATAGAACTCCCCTTAAGTCAGCAGGAGAAAGCAACAGATAGAATCAAACAAATTGCAGAAACTGTGCCGGGTGTTAAAGAGGTCAACGTACATTTGATACCTATGATGGGAGCCGATTAAATAAGAAACGTTGGGAGAAAGACATGGGTATTAAACTGGTTATTGTT
>DNGT01000389.1 GCA_003486165.1 Desulfobacteraceae bacterium | reverse complement strand
ATTACTATGAATGAGCCTTTTAACATAAGCAAACTTAAGTATTTTGAACCATGGAGATAACCAATTCGTACGTAACATCATCTAGGATTTCTATCCCCCAGCCTAAATCCTCCATTTCTTGGTTTACAGCGGTTAACGTGTAATATTCATCATTACCTGAAATATTAAAAACATCTTTGATGAGCCCTGGGATTTCAATGGGCATAAACCCCTTTGTTTGAAATCTCAGAAACAAATCATCTAATCTGTTTTCCATCTTTTTGCCTCCTCAATAAATTTTTATTATAAGTTACCATCTATAACAAACGCATCATCTTATCCGAATGCCTGAGTGCTGTGTTCAGGCATACCATCTCTATTCGCTGGGGATTCGGTTTCTATGTTTATAAATTCTCTTCTTCATTCTGGGACTGATTTGGATTTTCTTCGGCTTTTATAGTCTTTTTATCCCGTTTGCGTTGTCTTTTTTGATCTTTCTTTTCTTTCCTTGCTAATTCGTTTTTACGCTTTTTAGATGATTCACGTGATTTCGCCATACTGTCACCTCGGGGGCCGCTATTCTTGACCGTGATGAAAAAAAAAGGGCATTCCCTCAATATTAGAAGGAATGCCCTTTTTATTCAGGACATAAGGTTAAACCAGCGTAACGTTTGCAGCAGAAGGGCCTTTTGGTCCTTGCTCAATGTCAAAGGTAACTCTGTCGTCTTCATTGAGAGATTTAAAACCGACTGCGTTTATAGCTGAATGATGAACAAACACATCCGGCCCGTTTTCTTGCTCAATAAATCCGAACCCTTTTCGGTCGTTAAACCACTTAACAGTTCCATTGGTCATGATAACATCCTCCTTTCAACATATTTTCAAAATCTTAAACTGGAGGATGGCATATAAACAAATGAACTATTCCTTCAGAAAAAAACGGCCCCACCAATTGAAGGCAGGGCCTTATTGAATAAACAGACAATAACACTTTCCATGTAGAAAGCAAGNNATCCCGCAGGGTTTCAAATTATTGTTAAACTAACCATTTCAATAAGTTGAAACACTCAGCTTAGGTTTAAGACTTTTGCCCCCCGTATTTTTCTTTCTTTCAGTTCCAGCAGCGCCTCATTCGCCGATTCCAGGGGATACTCCTCGATTTCCGGTATGATGGGGATTTGGGCAGCCAGCTTGATGAACTCGCTGACATCGTTCCTGGCGACATTGGCCACACTCTTTATCTCCTTTTCCATCCAGAGATGTTCATGATAATTCAGTTTCAACAGATAATCTTTGTCTCGGTCTTCTTTGCGAATGGCATTGATCACCAGTCTTCCGCCGGGTCTCAAATTTTTCAACGCTTCGACAACCGGTTTCCAAGCCGGTGTGGTGTCTATGATAGCATCCAACATTTCAGGTGCTTTGTCTTCGGTATCACCGGCCCAGACCGCTCCGAGCTCTAATGCGAAATCCCTTTCCTTCTCACTTCTGGCAAAAACAAAAACCTTTACATCGGAATGTCGATAGTTGACCATTTTAAGCACAAGATGGGCCGATGCCCCAAAACCGGTGAGGCCCAGGTTCTGTCCATCTTTGATGCTGGCCAGCCACAAAGACCGGTAGCCAATGGCGCCGGCACATANNGTCATATACTCTGCATATCCGCCATTGGCATCCCGGCCGGTAGCTTTGAATGCTTCGCACAAATTCTCTTCATCTTGTCGGCAAAAATCGCAATGGCCGCACGCAGAATAAATCCAGGCGATCCCTACCCTGTCACCTGTTTTATATTGACCGGCATGAGGTCCTTTCTCTTGGACCCTTCCCACAACTTGATGGCCTAAAACGACCGGGAGTCGAGGCGGGGGCGTTCTCCCCTCAATTTCATCCAGCTCAGTGTGGCAAACACCACAGACTGATATTTTTACTAATATTTCATTTTCTTTGGGAATAGGATTCGGGAGGGTCGTCAGCTGAAGGGGATGTTTGTTTTTTCTAAGATCGCAGATCTCATTTAATACCATCGCTTTCATTTCGAAACACCCCAAAGGTCTTAGAAAAAAAGGAATTAGAAAANNTGGTTTTTCTATCCCCTTTTCTCCTTCCTCTATCCTCTATACTATTCTTAAAATCAGGTCGAAATTTTTGAAAAATCGGCGAACAACCCGAACAGATCTGAAATCAGCCCAAGCAAAGAAAGCCGGTTGTTGCGTATTTTTTTCTCTTTGCTCATGACCATGACACCGTCGAAAAAGGCATCCACCGGATCGCGCAGCTTAGCAATTTCCCGAAGCGCCTGATCAAAATGTCCTTTGGCAATATGATCCGAAACCTTTCCTTTGAGATCTTTATAGGCCGAATACAATTTGGATTCGGATTCGTGTTCAAACAGTTTTTCATTTACCGTCTTGCGGGCAGGAAGATCAGCCTTTTTAATAATATTGACCACGCGCTTGAAAGCGATGGCCAAAGGTTCAAAATCCGCGGCTGCTTTCAGGTCTTGAAGCGCACGCGCGCGATTCCATACATTCGGCACATGATCCGTATCCGCATCGGCAATCGCCGCAATGACATCTTTGGAAAAACCTTCCTCCACCAACTGATACGTCANNGGAAATTCGTAAACCACCTGACTGACCAGATCGGCCTTGCACAGCCAGGCAGCCCTCAACATCTGGTTTTTTACATTCGGTTTCTGCCCTACGGCATCCGCCAGATACGCTGCAATTTTTTGAATCCGTTGAACCTTTTCGTACATACTTCCCAGTTTGGCCTGGAAAAGAACGCCCTTGAGCCTCTCGACCCATTCATCCATAGATTCTTCCACATCGCTTTTGAAAAAGAATTGCGCATCCGAAAGACGGGCTCTCAACACTCTTTGATGTCCGGTGGCAACGAGCTTCATATCCTTTGTACGGGTGTTGTTCACGGCGATAAAGTTGGGCATGAGGTTGCCGTCGTCATCCACCACGGCAAAATATTTTTGATGATGACGCATCGCAGTAATCAGGATCTCGCCGGGTATTTCCAGAAACGCTTTATCAAAGTTACCTGCCGTGGCGATGGGAAATTCAACCAGGTTCTTGTTGATATCGATGAGCTCTTCATCCGGTAGTACCTTGCCGCCGACGTCTTTGGCGACTTTATTAATTTCATTTTCAACGAGCTTTCGCCGTTCCTCAAAATCGACAACCACCTGGGCGTCTTTCAAGGTTTTTACGTAATCGTCCGAAGAGGAGATCTTCACTTTCCCGGGCTTCATAAAATAGTGACCAAAGGAATATCGCCCGCTCTTTGTAGCTCCCACCCCAAACGGAATGATCTGATTTCCCAAAAGGGCCACGATATAATGGATCGGTCTGGCGAAGGTGACATTGAGTTCCGCCCATTTCATGGTTTTTGGAAAAGGCGTTGTCATAATCACTTCCGGCAATATGGTTTTAAGAAGCGTCCGGGTTGCCAGTCCTCGCTCCGCAACCCGCGCACAGACATAACTGCCTTTGCTGGTCTCTTTTATGGTTAAGGCGTTTATGGAGACCCCGACCTTTTCGGCAAATTTCAATGCAGCCGTTGTCGGCTTGCCGTTGTTATCAAAACCGACTTTTTCCGGAGGCCCCAATACTTCGGAGGTTAAAGATTTCTGTTTGTCTGCCACCTGTTGAACTTCTATCGCAAGTCGTCTCGGCGTACCAAAGACTTTAGCGTTGCCATGTTCAA
Source organism: Desulfobacteraceae bacterium (assembly GCA_003486165.1). Classification (GTDB taxonomy): domain Bacteria; phylum Desulfobacterota; class Desulfobacteria; order Desulfobacterales; family UBA11574; genus UBA11574. The sequence continues at coordinate 415 of DNGT01000389.1, read as the reverse complement.
TGCGAACGTCGGTCATTTTCTGTAAGAGCGCCGACGACAAGAATTCAAGCGCCGGTTCAATATAACCCGCCGGGATTTCCTCTGTCCCTATCTCAAGCAATAAACTTTTCATAGTCACCTCTGTTTTTTAAATGCATCAACATTTCTTGTTTTCCGACCATTTTTTATAGTTTTTTAACCGTTTAGTTTTTTAAAAACAAATCGATGTTAACGAAGCTTCAGGTATGAATAAATTTTTGGCTGGAAGCTGTCTAAGTGGATTAGGGATCGTTTTGAAAGAATCATATGCGATATAACTTTAGGGGCGAACCCCTTTGTTAAAACAAAAGACCTTTATAAACAGCCCAAGCAGGTTCTTTCATTACGAACCTTTATTCACGAGTTCTTTCAGCAAAAATGTAATCATATCTGAAGC
>DNGT01000479.1 GCA_003486165.1 Desulfobacteraceae bacterium | reverse complement strand
GACATAACTCCTATTACTCGAAAACCTCGAAAAAGAGTGGTTAGGCGGAGAGTGGTTCGTAGAAAAGGGCAAAATGTTTAATCTTGAATTTTTGAGACATCAGCAGCAAAGACCGGATCTCTTAACAACCGTTTTGCAAAAGTCAGATATTTCATAGCGATAGCCCTTACCGAGAGCTGTAATGCATATGGCATTATCGGTTTCTCCATCAAATAGTTTACATTTAAAGATATACATCTATTCACCATCTCATCACTGGCATTCCCGGTAATGATGATGGTATCTTCATAAATTGATGGATATTTTCCCTCGATTTTCTTCATAAAATCAAACCCGCTCTGACCGCTTAGAAACACATCGATGATGAAAATTCCAACTCCGATATCACGACCATGGCAATATGATAATGCCTCGTCAACATCGACAAAACAAATCACATCACCCCACGAATAAAAACTGTTTACGATATCAGAAATCGTTTTACACACACTTGAATCATCATCTAATATAATAACGTTTAATCCATCAGACATGTTTGCTCCTTTTCATCAGGATAATACACGAAATGACCGTAAAAATATTATATTTGTCTAATTTATCATGCATGTTGTAGGTTCAATGATAATATTACGATGTCCCTTCCTGTAAATATCCATTAACACGGGCAATATATGTTCGAGTCTCTTTTGGTAACCTGTCGGGATGTCTTTCAACGTTTNNACGTTTCCCATTCCCCAGTTATAAGCAGCAAGCGTTAGCTCAACGTTGCCGTCGTACCTGTTTAACAGGTTTTTTAAATAACGGGTTCCAGCCATAACATTTTCAACGGGATTGTAGCAATTTTTGACGCCCAAATCCTTTGCTGTCTCAGGCATAAGCTGCATCAATCCCATTGCTCCTTTGGATGAAGTAGCGTTGGCATCAAAATTACTCTCAGCCCGGATTACCGACCTTATCAATTCAGGATCAACTTCGTAGATCTTTGAAGCATTCTCAATAACATCATTAACTTCAGGTGGTGACTGAATCTCTTTTACTTTTTGTGAATCATATTCAATTTTTGACACAAATGGCGCCTCGAGATTTTCCGTTCCATGGAAGTTCATACTTTCGCAATTGAAGACATGCAAGTCACTGTCTTCGTCAAATTTCGAAAGCTCACGAAATAAATAGTCATTCATTTGGCTTTGCACGACATCTATCAGTCGTTGCAAATAATTTTTGTTTAAAGGCGACGCAGAAGTATTAAGTTTGTCTGACTCCTTAATATTTTTAATTTTATCTGCTAACAGTGTAATAAACAGATCAGGGTTTTTCAGCGTGCTGAAATCTTTCTGGGATAAATTTTGTCTGTTATAGCCATGCGTCAAAAGGCAGGACTCGATATTTGACGGACCTTTCATATCCGATTTCTCCATATGCATATCTTTTCTCAAGTTAATACAAACTTCGTGCCAATTTGTCAGTAAAATTCTAAATAAATAAAAAAAACAGGACCTCTTTAAAAAGCCCTGCTTTTTTTGCTGATTCCACAAAACTCGACCAATTTGAGGGATTGTTTGTTGTCTTTAGTTCTTCTTAAAAAGGGGGAATCTATGGGTGTAAGGACTGTTGGAAAGCACAATCTGGACAGCCTCATAAACCTTACTATTGACCAGAACGGGACCGATGAAGTTACCGGTCATCTTATGAGGCATACCTCTGGGAATATTAACAACAATAAACAGATCCAGATATCCGTTATTCCCATCTCCATTCCATGACATCTGCTTTAGTGTCGCTTCCAAATCTATTTTATATTCTGGAATAAACAGAAATGGGTTTGTAATGACAAAGGCAAGTCCTGGGTCATCAATGGACTGATACCAGAAGAAAGGTGAATTTTCTTGATGCTGAAGTATAAAAAATTTCTTTTGTTCCGGAAAACCCAGCATACCAAAAGGCATCTTAATAATTTTTTCTTCTTTTATACTGATCGTTCCGAATCTCGTCGTATTAATCTTCAATTTTTCTCTCTTTTTAAACCTTCAGTATTCATATAAATTAAACGTCTTGGAAATTCTACAACATGTTTAAATCACTTGTCGTTTAATGGAACGTGTTCATGCCCCCGATATATAAAAATGGAATGTTGGAAATGTCAGCGGAAATAGACCAATTAAATTGTTAAAAAATCCTTCATACCCATCATTCCATTACTCCATTATTCCAATTGGGGCGAAGCCCCTAATTTCATTTATTCTTTCAAGAGCCCCGAGGATTTATAAAGGGCGGCCGCCTTGGAAAGATCCGAGTCATTTATATCTAACGAACTCAAATTTTCTTCTCTGATTCTCTCATATATTTCTTGACGATGAATTTCAATGGTTTTGGGTGCTTCAATTCCAAGTTTAACCTGTGTTCCTTTTATTTCAACCAGCGTTACCGTAATATCATCGCCGATATTGATCTTTTCACCCAACTTCCGTGTTAGTATAAGCATAGCCCATCCATGGCGTTTATTACAAGCCATCTTAAAAATACATTTAACGCGCAATTAAGGTGTTGCGAGCCTCTCCAAAATGTTCACATACTACCATGTATGCTCTGCTTTTTCATCAGCTCTCTCGTTGTATTTGAATGTAATCTACATTTTTAAGGTGGCTTGTAGTTTGTTACTAAATTATTTTAAATAATCCATCAGAGTCAATGTCATCACTTTAGATGAAGAAGCCAGAGCAGTCTGATACGTCAGCTCTGCAGCCTTAACATTCATAATGGCTTCGGCAATATCTGCATCCTCAATTTTTGAAAGCCTTTCCGTATTGGAAAAGTTTAGACCCTGATATATCCTATCCTTAATTTCCATACGATTCATTTTTGACCCAACATCTGATATTTTGGCTGAAATATCGTCAAAGTGACCATCCAGATTACCCATAGCATCCTGAATACCGCCAAGATCATTGGTTTCAAGGGCGGTCTTCAAATCGAACAACGTGTTAAAAATATTTCCAAACACTGCCTGACCATCACTTCCGATCTCAACAGTGGAATTTTTGCTGATCTTTATCGAAAAAGGATTATTATCCCCATTGTAAGTACCGTCCTGGTCAAATGGTACGGTGTCGGTTTTCGAACCTGCAAAAATATAATTACCTGCCACATCTGTATTTCCTAAAGAAACGATTTCATCCAGCATATTTTGAACGGTTCCCGCCGCCCAAGACCGCTGCTCAGGTCCGATTGTTGCATTGGCCATCTGAATACACAGCACTTTTGTATCTGAAATGATATTCTGCACACTCGTCATTGCGCTCTCAGATGCTGTGAGCCACGAATTTCCGTAACTGATATTGCGCCCCATCTGTTCAATGCTTGCGAGATTAGACCTGATATTCAGCGACTGGGTAAGGCCCACAGGATCATCAGAAAGATTGTTGATACGTTTTCCGGTGGTGGCAATTTCATTGGCTTTGTTTAGTTCTTCATAGATGCTGCCAAGATTATACTTTACCGAATCATAAATGGTTTTGTTTGCGACTCGCATATAAAGTAGCTCCTTTTATTTCAATTCAAGCAGTGTACTGAGCATCTCATCGCCAACACTAATAAGCTTGGCTGCCGCTGCATAGGCATGCTGATATTTTATGATATTTGTCATCTCTTCATCAAGCGAAACAGCGGATATGCCGTCTCTAATCGTGCTTAATTCATTTACCATCATCTCACCAAAGGACCTGTCTCTTGAAACACTTGCAGAGACAATTCCTATAGCACCTACCATAGAATGATAGTAGTCTTCAATGGTTGAAATGACACTCCCTTGTGTATTTCCATTGATTCTATCGCAAATCCATTGTGAAATACTCATGGATGTAGATTGCAGGTTCGTGATCGTCAAGGCGTTATTATTATCACCTGACGCCATGGTTCCATCACTGTCAACCTGGGCTGCGGCAATGAAGTTCTTATTCAAAACGATGCTATCACTAACCCTCATGTCTCCGGAACTGGAACCAGTGAAAAAAGTATTTATGCCAAGCGCTGCCAGCACATTGCTGGTGTCGTCGGAAAAGGCAAATGTATACCCACTGTCAGCATCGATCTTTAATTTTCCGTCCAAGGTGATGGAAGCGGTTATATTTGCAGCCGCATCGATGTCGATGCTAAGGGAGGTGAGAGTAGTGCCGCCTGAGTCTGCATCAATAGGGATTGAGATTGGCAATCCACCAACGACAGCGCCGTTGGAGTCATACACCCAGAGATTAAAAGTTCCATCGGAAATCTTATCGTAGTAGTCGAGGCCGGAATCAATCGTTCCAAGTTCCTCTGCACGATCCGATACAACACAGCTCCCTGTAACACTGCTGAATCCTTCCAATCCCACCCCCTGACTGTGTTGCTGGTTAACAGACCAGATAAATTCTTTGGCCAAAGCATCAAGATCCAATTGATTTTTGGCAATAATTTCGTCTCGCATGTCAAGCCAGCCGCCAAGTTTCCCATTGGTAAGATAATTGGTGATATCAACATAACTGCCACTGGAATTCTGCCATCTTATCCTGTCTCCATTGGTACCGCCCATTTCCAGATCATAGCTGCTGTTTCCTTGAACTAGCGTACACCCTCTGGTCGCTAAAATGGTCAACGAACCATCACTTTGTTCAAAAGCCTTTACATCCAGATATTCATTGAGTTCTGAAACCAGGGCGTTTCGTTTATCCCTGAGATCATTTGCAACGTTATTTGTCTCCATACTGACAATCTGACCATTGACCTGTGCGATTTCGTGTGTAATCTTATTTATTGTTTCTATTCCAGAAGTTACGGCACCGGTCAAATCCGTATGAATCTGGGTTAAGTCGGTTCTCAGAGCGTTAAATTGCTCTGAAAGAAGGACGCTTTGTTCATATAGCGAAATTCTTTCCGAAGGGCCTGAAGGGTGGTTAGAAATATCATACCATCCATTCCAAAAATCGGATACCATGGTACTGATGCTGTTGCCGGAACTTTCATTAAAAAAGCCTTCCAGCACCTGCATGTATTTTTCCATCTCCGAGGAAGATGACATGTTCGATTTTTCCTGCATGAGTTTGTTCTCTATTAACTGGTCGCTGGATCTGGACACCTGTTCCGTGTCTACACCTCTGCCCAAGAGCAATCCTCCGTACATTAAGGGCTGTTTAGCCACAAGGACAGGGTTTTGCCGTGAATAACCTTCTGTGTTCACATTGGCAATATTTTGAGCCGTCACTCCCAAGCCATACTGCTGAGCGTTTAAAGCAGTGGTAGCAATATTTAATACCATTCCTATACCTGACATGCTCAAACCTCCCTGGCCAGGAAAGAACGAGAACCGGATTTATTAAAATGACATCTGTCATTGTAAATGTATCCGGAATCGGTCTCTCCTGTTATAATCGATATCATCTCATCCAGAAATTCCAGAGAATCATCGATATAGAGGATGTTTTGTTTCCTTAAAATCTCTATTTCACCTTTTAGTTTTAAAATCCTTAAATATAGCTTTTTAAATTTATCCGTGTATTTTTCTGGAATAAGATCCATTACCAGATTAAGACTAAAAGCGTCTGGTTCATTTTCCAGATTAACGGCGACAGACATCTCTCGCCTGATGGATTTTATCTGGGCACATATCTCATCTTTTTCTTTAGATAATCCCCATAACTTGTTGAGATCTATTCTTATAAGAGACTTTCTTTCTTCTTCAAAACAATAAAGCAGATCATTGTAAAGCATGATCTTTTTGTAAAAAAGTTTTTCAATCGTATCAATGGTAAACGCCTTCATAAATACACTCCCTATTCCATTATCGGTCGTATTTTTTGTTATCTAAAGTGCACATTCAATCTTTTAAACTTTCAAAAAGCATCTTGCCAAGCCCCATGCCATTACCTTTTGCCATTCCAAGGGCAAGATTTTCGTCAAACATCGATTGAATGATCTTGCTTTCATTGTTATTTCCCAAAAAACCATCTTCCGTAACGGCTGTTCTCATCGATTTCAACATATAGGTGATAAAAATAGATTCAAACTCCGAGCAGGCTCTTTCGAGATTTGCTTGACGAATGTCATTGGGTGTAATTTTTGCATTCTGGTTTGAAGCAATTGCTTTTATCATTCTATATTTCTCCTCTAGATAATTTCGAGTTCGCCCTGAAGCGCACCCGCGGCTTTAATGGCCTGTAAGATAGTGATGAGATCCCTGGGAGTTACGCCAATTGCATTCAAGGCGTTGACCAGTTCGCCGATGGTTCTTCCCTTTGGAATCAAAAGAAGACGACTGTTTTCCTCAGCCACAGACACCTGGGTTTCGGGGGTAACCACTGTACTGCCACCCGGTGCCACAACTGTACCGCCTTCCATCTGTTGTGGAGCA
>DNGT01000360.1 GCA_003486165.1 Desulfobacteraceae bacterium | reverse complement strand
AATGGATTTTCGGAACTCAATGATCCTGATGACCAAGAAAAGCGATTTTTGCAACAAACTGCTGACAGGGAAGCCGGTGATGAAGAGGCTCACTATATGGACAAAGATTATATTGAAGCGTTGGAGTATGGAATGCCCCCCGCTGCCGGAGAAGGAATAGGAATAGACCGATTGGTCATGCTTCTTGCCGATGCTGCTTCCATCAGAGAGGTTATTCTTTTTCCACAAATGAAACCCATTGAAAGCGATTAGCGATAATTGGTAATGGGAAATGGATAATAAAATCATTAATCTACAACCCATAACCTTTTACCCATAACCCGCAACCCATAACCCAAGACCTTATTAATATGTCTTTTGAGTATTTCATAGGTGGCCGTTATCTCAGGGCCAAGCATAAAGAGACGTTCATTTCATTAATTACCATACTTTCCGTTGCCGGCGTTACTGTCGGCGTCATGGCCCTGATCGTCGTGATTGCTGTCATGGCCGGCTTTGAGTCTGATCTTAAACAGCGTATACTTGGGGTTGAATCACATATTGTACTGATGCGCCATGATGGTTCTTTTTCCGGATATGAAAAAATATCGAAACAAATCAATGAATTCCAAGGCGTGGAAGCAGCTACGCCATTTATATATTCCCAGATTATGCTTCGATCATCCACCGGCGTTTCAGGTGCTGTTTTAAGAGGTATTGATCCAGAATCCGCCGGCAGTGTCATAAAGATTTTGAAAAATTCTGTGTTGCAGAATCTGAAGCAGATTCAGCGGCAGGGGAACTCAAAAACCTTTGTTCCTGGAATCATCCTCGGCAAAGAGCTTGCTAGAAATTTGGGCGTATTAAAGGGCGATGCGGTCTACCTGATATCATCCCGAGGTATGATTTCACCCATAGGATACCTTCCAGCCATGAAGCGTTTCGAGGTCGTGGGACTTTTTGAGTCAGGTATGTACGAATATGATGGGTCTCTAGCTTATATCGACCTGGAAGACGCGCAAAAGATTTTAAATATGAAAGGCTCTGTCACCGGAATTGAAGTTCGTGTTGATGATATTTATAACGCGAGAAATATCGCAAAAAAGATCGTTTCAGAATTAGGGTTCCCTTATTGGGCCAGAGATTGGATGCGAATGAATCACAATCTCTTTTCTGCACTTAAACTGGAAAAGACGGTGATGTTTATTATTCTGGCACTGATCGTGTTAGTGGCAGCCTTTAACATTGCGAGTACGCTGATTATGATGGTTATGGGAAAAACCAAGGATATTGCTATACTAAAGGCTATGGGGGCAATGGACAGCAGCATCAGAAAAATTTTTATCTACAAAGGTATGATCATTGGTGCCGTGGGAACTTTACTCGGTGTATGTCTGGGATTTATAATATGTAAATTATTGGAAAAATATAAATTTATTCAACTACCAGGNNGCGAGCCAGGCATCAAAACTCAATCCAATAGAGGCCATCCGGTATGGATAACTCTCTGAATAGCGATGAAAAATCTCTTTCAGATCGTTTTTTATCTGTCAGAAATCTATTTAAAAGTTATGAAAACAGTGGCGCGACTATTGATATCCTAAAGGGTGTAAATATAGATTTAAATGCCGGAGAGACTCTGGCTATTGTTGGTGCCTCTGGAATTGGTAAGTCGACGCTACTCCATATTTTGGGCGCACTTGATCGTCCTGATAGCGGAACCTATTTTTTTAAAGATGACGACATCTTCCTTCTTAATCAAACGAGTCTGGCGAAATTTCGAAATGAAACTGTAGGATTTGTGTTCCAGTTTCATTATTTGCTTCCTGAATTTTCAGCGCTTGAAAATACAATGATGCCGGCATTGATTAAAGGGCTGAGTAAAAATAAAGCCCGGGAAATTGCAGAGGGTATGCTGGTAAGAGTCGGCCTTAAAGATAGATTAAATTTTAGGGCTTCTAAGCTTTCAGGAGGTGAACAGCAGCGGATTGCCTTGGCTCGAAGTCTGGTGCTCAAACCTGCAATTCTTTTGGCCGACGAGCCTACCGGCAACCTTGATAAGAAAAACAGCGATTATGTTCATGACCTGCTTATGGAGCTAAACGCAGAACTTAACATGACCTTGATCGTTGTAACGCACAATATGGAACTTGCATCCTATATGTCGCGCAGTATGACGATTGTGGATGGCCAACTGATTGAATTAAAGAGATGAACTTCAATAAAAATGGTTCATTAATAGCTCTAATCAACCATCTGAATCAGCTTTAAATCAATTTGTTAACAGGAAAAATTCAGGTGATATAAAAAAACTAACGTTCCGCAATAGAGAATTTAGGTATTGAAAAATTTCATATTTAGACATCTAAGCCTGGTTATTATTGTATTGCTCTTGATTCTTCCGAATATAGCCCATTCTATAGAAAGTGTTAAGGTGATCGTCTTACCCTTTGAAATTCATGCGAGAAAAGATCTTTCATCTTTACAGAACGAAATCCTGAATGTTATTAAAACATATATAAAAGATGAAGGCGCATTTATTTTAACCCCGGAAGCTGTTCCTGCAGTCCCATTATTTAAAACATCTCAAAGTTACGATGACATGCGAAATCTTGGAACTAAGAACGGTGCTGACTATATTGTCTGGGGGAGCTTAACTTTGATCGGACAAAAATTCAGTCTGGATGTAAAAATGATACAATCCTTGGGTGAGGATCCCCCCCAGATTTTTATAAAAGAAGGCGAAGGCTTGGAAAATCTGTCCGGAGTTGTGAAACAGCTTGCCCGTGATATCGGAATGAAACTGTTTAAGCGGGAAAAGGTTTCCGGTGTGGAGATTGCCGGCAACAAACGGATAGAGTCCGATGCCATCAAAATGATTATCAAAACAAAACCCGGCGACATCTATCTTTCAAAAAGCCTTTCCGATGATTTGAAAGCTGTATTTGCAATGGGATATTTTGATGATATAAGGATCGAGGCTGAGGACACCCCTGACGGGAAAAAGATTATCTTCAGAGTTAAAGAAAAACCGACCATACGGGTCATTCGTTTTAAAGGCAATAAGGTGTTTAAGGAGGATAAGATTAAGGAAAATCTGACGATTAAAACCGGCTCGATTCTTAACCCCTTTAAAATCCGTAGAAACATCGGTCGTATAGAAGAACTTTACAAAGAAAAAAATTATCATAATATAAAGGTGACCTACAATATCCATCAGCTGGAACACAATCAGGCTGATCTGGAATTCGATATCGATGAGGGCGAAAAAGTTTTAATCAACAGTATAATATTCGAAGGAAACAACGCGTATGCCGACAAAGTATTAAAAGATTTGATGAAGACTTCGGAGAAAGGTTTCTTTTCCTGGATGACCTCGTCAGGGGATCTAAATATGGAAGACCTTGATCAGGATGTCTCAAAATTGTCGGGTTTTTATTATAACAATGGATATATACAGGCCAGGATAGGAGAGCCAATAATTGAATATAAGGGAAACTGGATCTATATCACCATTAAAATTGATGAAGGCCCACAATTTAAGGTCGGGAACGTAGACATAACGGGTGATCTTGTTTTACCCAAGGATGAGTTGAAAAAACGGCTCAAGATTACTAAAGAAACATATTATAATCGAGAGGTTGTCCGCAATGATGTGCTGGCTCTTACGGATATTTATTCTGATGAAGGTTTTGCCTATGCCGATATATCTCCTACTATCGACAAAGATTTTGATAACTTGAAGGTTAATATTACCTACATTGTTCAAAAGGGCAAACAGGTCTATTTTGAATATATTATCATTGGAGGCAATACTAAAACAAGGGATAAGGTGATACGGCGAGAGCTCAGCGTCTATGAACAGGAGCTTTATAGTGGTCGGAAATTAAAACGGAGCGTACGCAATCTTTACCGAACCGATTATTTTGAGGATATAAAGGTAAATACTGTCAAGGGGAGTGCAGATGACCAGATGGTTTTAAAGATAGATGTCACTGAAAAACCTACCGGCACCATGTCATTTGGTGCGGGTTACAGCAGTCAGGAAAGTGTTTTTGGATCGATCTCCGTTTCCCAGAGAAATCTGTTTGGGCGCGGGCAGATACTCGAAGCGGAAGGCCAAATCGGCGGGCGGACCACCCTTTACAAACTGAGCTTTACGGAACCCTGGCTGTTTGACATTCCCTTGTCAGCAGGGGTTGATCTGTATAATTGGGAAACCGATTATGATACCTATGACCGGAAAAGTGTCGGGGGAAGTGTAGGCTTCAGCTACCCTGTTTATGATTTTGTAAGAGCAGGTTTTAGCTACAATTATGACGATGCCGACATAACGAACATATCCGAATATGCTGCAAAGTCGATCAAGGATTTGGAAGGTACCAATATTACAAGCAGTGTAACTGCCAACATAACCTACGATTCAAGAAATAGAGTTTTTAATCCGTCTGAAGGATCGAAGCACATTGCTACATTGAAATATGCTGGCCTTGGCGGGAATGTCGCCTTTACAAAAGCCCTGGCAGAAACCGGGTGGTATCTTCCGCTGGTTTTGGATACGGTCGGATTTTTACATGGTAAAGCAGGATACGTCACAGAGAATTCGGGAGGTATCTTACCGGATTACGAAAGGTTTTATTTGGGTGGTATAAATTCAGTGCGCGGATATGAGTGGCGAGAAATATATGTTTTAGACGAAGATGGAAACGTCATCGGTGGAAACAAATTCGTTCAATTTAATGCTGAATGTATCATTCCTCTATTAAAGAAGCAGGGGCTCGTCGGTGTTCTCTTTGTTGATGCTGGGAATGTATATAATGACGATGAGAGTTTCGATCTGGGCACTTTGAGAAAAAGCACCGGCTTCGGATTCAGATGGTATTCTCCCATGGGGCCTATCAGGCTTGAATATGGATACAAACTTGACGTTAAGGAAGGCGAAGATAGTGGTGGACGCTGGGAGTTTTCAATGGGTTCAGTATTTTAAGCCATGTTTACACTGTCTACTCCTTTCACCTAAAAGAATGAATAAACGATTTCTTAAAGGGGGTAAAATGCGTATTTTTATAATAGCGTCTGTGACAATGATTTTTTCTATTTGCTTTTTTGGTGCTTCTTCCTATGGGGCGGATGTAGCCAAAATTGGTGTTGTCAGTTTTCAAGATATCCTTGAGAAATCGGATGCCGGGAAAATGGCAACGGAAGAAATCAATAAAAGCGGAAAAGAGATGGAGGACAGCCTCAAGAAAAAAGGGGAAGAGATCGATGCGATTAAAAAAAAACTGGAACGTGAATCTCTGGTGATGAGCAAAGAGATGCGGGAAGAGAAAGAACGTGAAATAAGAATTAGCATCAATGATTTTAAAACTTTGAAAAACAAATACATGGCTGATTTTAAACAACATGAAGCAAGGCTCGTCAGGGACATTCAGAAAGAGGTTCTAGAAATTGTAGAGGAGATGGGAAAAAAAGAAGGATTCCTCATAATTTTCGAAAAGCGGGAGGCAGGCGTATTGTATTCTCCGGATACCATCGATATAACCGATCGGTTGATCCAGCGCTACAACACCAGTTTTTCTAAAAAAGGGTCAAAGAAAAAATAAAATCAAGGAAAAAAACACAAAAAATACCAAATAAAAATCAAAATGGAAATCACACTTGACAGTTTAGCCGATATCGTCAAAGGTAAAATCAGCGGGGATGGGAATCAAAAAATANNATCCCGGGATAAGCCAAGATGCATATGTCGGCAAAGCCTTTTTATGCGGACAAGATGTATCCATAGCACCCTTCTCCGTAATCGGAAACAATGTTACCTTGGGCCATCGCGTTGTGCTTCACCCAAATGTCGTTATCGGTGATTACGTTATCATTGGAGACGATGTCAAGGTCTTTCCGAATGTGACGATTTATGAGCGCTGCATCATCGGAAACCGGGTTACAATTCATGCCGGGTCAGTCATAGGCAGTGATGGTTTTGGCTTTGCTCTTGAAGGCAAGAAATATATCAAGATTCCTCATACNNAAGACCGACAACCTGGTGCATATTGCACATAATGTGACGGTGGGTGAAAACAGCTTGCTTGTTGGGCAGGTGGGAATTTCAGGGAGTGTCAAAATCGGGAAAAATGCTATTTTGGCAGGACAGGCAGGCATTGCCGGCCATCTGAGCATTGGGGATAATGCAATTGTTGGACCACAGGCCGGAGTGGCCAAATCAGTACCTGACGGAGAAACGGTGTCAGGGTCTTCTGCAATGCCTCATCGACTATGGCTAAGAATGCAGAGAATTCTTCCCAACCTTCCAGAGCTTGCCAAGAAACTTTCAGAGGTTGACCGGAGATTAAAGAAGTTTGAGGAAAAACAGGATGAAAGCAACGGAGGAAAAAATGGATAAGGCTCTTGATATTCAGGAAATCATAAAATTGTTGCCTCACCGGTACCCATTTATTATGATTGATCGTATTTTGGAACTGACGCCTGGTGAGAAAGTNNGGTGTTCTGATTATTGAGGCCATGGGCCAAGCCGGAGCCGTCTTGGCTGCTAAATCGCTGGAACGGGAATCCCATGATTCACTGATTTATTTTATGGGTATGGACAAGGTTAAATTTCGTAAGCCAGTTATACCAGGTGATCAGTTGATATTTGAGATGAAATTTCTTAAACAGCGACGCAATGTGTTCAGAATGTCCGGGACCGCCTATGTTGATAAAAAGGTTGTGGCTCAAGCCGAACTGATGGCCACTTTTGGAGAGGAAAAATGATACATCCAACAGCAATTATCGATTCTAAAGCAGATATAGGTTCTAATGTCGAGGTTGGTCCATATTCGATTATCGGAGCGAATGTTCATATCGGATCAGGAACGGTTGTCGGTCCCCATGTCGTCATCCAACCCCATGTTGAAATCGGTCCGGATTGCCATATATTTCAATATGCTTCCATCGGTGCAGTTCCTCAGGCATTAAAATTTCAGGGCGAGGAAACCTATGTTAAGATCGGACGGGGTACGGTCGTCCGCGAGTTTGTTACCGTAAATAGAGGAACAGGATTTGGCGGCGAAATTACGGAGGTTGGTGAAGAGAATTTTCTAATGGCTTATGTTCATATCGCCCATGACTGCAAAACCGGGAGAAATGTTATTTTAGCAAACAACGCCACATTAGCTGGTCATATTGTCATCGAAGATTTTGTGACTGTGGGTGGGCTCGTGGCGATTCATCAATTTGTTAGGATCGGAAACTATGCTTATATTGGTGGAAAATCGGCAGTGGTAAAAGACATCCCCCCTTATGTTATCGCTGCCGGGGACAGGGCAAAATTGCACGGGTTAAACAGTGTGGGGCTAAAACGCCATGGGTTTTCACAAGAGACCTTGTCTTCATTGAAAAAGGCCTACAGGATTATCTTCAGAATCGGACTGACACTGAATGAAGCCATAGAGAGAGTCAAGGCAGAGGTGGAACAGGTCCCCGAAATCAATGACTTGATACGATTTATTAAATCTTCAGAGAGGGGAATTACAAGGTAATCAGTTCATTTACTTATCCAATTCAACCAGTCCCATTATCCTGACACTCCGTTAACGTTTCATTAACAGGTATATTTGCGTCTCAGAATTTCTATAGATTATTGAAAATAAAGATATTATTTAGGTTTGGATTTTTAACTCTGAAATGGAATAACGGAATATTGGAATGTTGGTTTTTAAAGGATGTTATTCATCTCTTTAATTCCTGCCAAAAGGATTTATACAATAACCCAATTTTCCATTTCCCTAAAACCCATTACTCCATTATTCCAACATTCCAATTGTGAGTGAAGTGAACTAACTTGTCACCATGCGTATAGGACTCATTGCAGGGAACGGCCAGTTCCCCATCCTTTTTTCAAAAGCTGCAAAAGCTAAAGGGTATCGTGTTTTTGCCGTTGCTCACAAAAATGAGACGGATTCA
>DNGT01000258.1 GCA_003486165.1 Desulfobacteraceae bacterium | reverse complement strand
ATACGGTCATACAATTATCCTTTTATTTATAGGCAATGGTGAAGACCAAGTGTAATAGTGAACACCAGGAATCCTCCTGCTGTGGTGAACGGCAATTGCCGGGGATGTTATTGAAGCTCTTAATGCGAAGGTCCTTCATCATTTTACATGCAAGACAGGTTGCAAAACCATGGGGCGGTAATTCCGTTTCAAACTTGAGTGGTAGTTGATGAGTTGGCAGATGAGGTATATTTGTTTTGTTTTTACGCTTATTCATCGATCCGTTTTCCTTTTAAATATCATCGGCAATTTTCAACAAAAACTTGATTTTAAAAATCAGCGATCCACTCAATGCAGCGAAATGGTCATCATGTCGAACAAAATTATATGCATCATAATTTGAAAAATCTGTATCTATGAAAAAATTAAACTATAGAACAAGAAAATGCTTCAAGTTCTGTCGGTGGACGAAGATGATTATCAAGATATCTGTAATCATGCACATCCCCTTCCCACCTATTCAACCCATCAATACAGGCTACTAAGTGTTATAATCATTCAATTTTCTTGACATTATTAAGTTGTTAACATAGTATTTTGGAATTAGATACTTCTCTGTATTCGAATTTTATTGTGTAACACTTGTTATTCTGCTGACCTCCATATCGATTCGCAGCTGTATTTTTTCAACAACTATCCGAGGCCGGATGGTTGTTGGATAGAGTTTTAAAGGTTCGCTAACAAAGTAATAATCGGAATCTATAAATAATGGAGGATTGACAAATGCGATACATGCTTAGGGCTATGAGCGTCGTTTCTCTATCGCTGGTTTTGGTGGCTTGTGTCACTAACAAACAATATAATCGGGCGATACTCCAGCTAGAATCCGCATGGAAGGAAGCGAACGATCGTATCCTCGAAAGCGAGGGGCGTCGATTTTTCAAGGCGACCAAACATCAGGGGTTTGTGGCGATTCAGTTGGCCGTCCGTCGGCTCGGAATGGTTGTCGAGCAACAGAGCTATGAGACCGGGTTCCTGTTAGTGACAGCGCCGGCGCCGGTCCCGTTAACAATGTCGGATTGGGCGGTGGTCCAAAAGTCCGACACGCAGGAAATGCGGTCTATCATTGCTGAGGAAGTTGGGGTCGCTAGCTGGTTCGTCACCTTGGACCCGTCGGCCAAGGACGTGTTGGCCAACGTATTCATAACCGAGAAAGGAGAGGGTGTCGAAATTTCCATCGGATTGAGGCTTAGGAACAGAAAAGTCGAGGCTGATAGGAGCAGGCGAATGCAACCGCCGCCAAGTGCTGTGCGCATGGGGCTGCGCAAACTATGGTCTGTGTTAGAGCAAGAACTTGTATCCGTTATAGACAAAGGAACAGCTTCCGGGCCGGAATCGGTTGTTTATCCGTATAATCGAGAATCAATGAGTTTGCCGAAAGGTGCTATGCCTGAAGTCACGCAGTCCCAAGAAAACCTGAATGCAGTCGCCGTTATAATCGGTAACAAGAACTACGGGAATCGCATTCCACAAGTCGATTTTGCGCATAATGACGCCGAAGCTATGAAGCGCTTCCTAATCGAAATTCTTGGAGTCATCGAGGGCAATATCATCGACTTACGCGACGTGAAATTAGCCGAGATGGAAGCCGTGCTNNCAGTATCTCCTGCCGGTGGACGGGGATCCGAATGCGCCTGAGATTCAAGGATACCCTACAGAACTACTCTATAGAAACCTGGGCCAACTGGAGGCGCGGTCCGTGACGGTATTCATGGACACCTGTTTTTCAGGGGAAAGCCCGAGTGGGTCTTTGGTCCGAGCTGCATCTGGTATTCATGTGACCTCCAAGAGTTTACCGGCCGTGCCGTTTACCGTCATATCGGCGGCCAACAAAGATCAGGTTGCGAGCTGGGACAAGGAGGCACGGCACGGCCTTTTCACGAAGCATCTTCTTGATGCGCTTTACGGTGCTGCCGACAACAAGCGTTATGGGAACGCAGACAACCGGATCACGTTAAGCGAAATCAAAGGTTACTTAGATCGCGAGATGACATACGCTGCCAGACGACAATTCGGAAGGGAGCAGCAGGCGACAGTCATCGGAGATCCCGAAAAGGTGATAGTAATTCTAAACAAATAGTTTGTTCAAACAAGTTGAGCCCATGTGAAGATTTCCTACAGATTGATCGTGCCGGCTCAGCTTTCCGAAAGGGTATACCGCCTTAATTGCTATTTCAGGATTCAGGATAACGCTTAGAAAAAGTTTGCCAGAATCAATTTTAAGACATCCACGCCATGGGGGTTTCAGAAAAAGCCCTGCTGATNNCTAACTTGATGGCCAATTCTTTACCTGAAATCAAAGTGGGGGAAACATGGAAAAGAAATCGAAACCCGAGATAACCAAAACTAAGCCGATAAACATCATGCTACAGGAAGACTTGATTAAAAGAATAAATGCCTTTTGTGTTGAACAAGAAATAACTATCCATGAGTTTGTGACTGACGCCATAGTAGAAAAATTAAACCTTGTTTACAAAGAGAGACGAAAAAAGGGCAGAATGTAGCCAGTATCAATATCGAGACTTACTTGACTTGATAATGGGCATTGTATGATATCTGGAATTAGTGGGATTTGGCTTTAGGTTATGTTCATGGCAAGAAAGCACCAAGTAATCACCACATTGGATATTGACACTATTAAGACTTTAATATATTTTTTTTAAATTACCTCTCTATCTCAAATCAGTTGCCATTGTGAAACATCTATTGTTCCGCTGACCTCATTTTCTATTAGTTTCTCATTATCTAACGATTTGCCGCTTCAATTATTTGATCTCCATTCAGGAGTTTTTTCTATGAAAAATCTCCTCAAAATTAGCCTTGGCATTACAAATTAATTTGGCCTGTCAGTATTGTAAATGAATAGTGGTGCACCGGCCATTTTTTAGGAAAGGAGGTGAGGGCTCCATGCCTATCTATATTACACTGTTCAATTTGACAGAACAGGGAGTTAAAAACATAAAAGACGCACCTGAGCGCATCGAAGAAGGCATCAAAACTGCTGAATCGATTGGAGGTAAATTGATAGGTTTCTATGCAACAATGGGTGAATATGACTATATTTCAATTGGCGAAGCTCCGAGTGATGAAGTTTATATGACCTTTCTTTTAGGGTTAGGTGCTCAAGGGTACGTCAGAACNNTAAGGCCATGAATTATTGTTTACAGTTGTTGAAGAAATCATGTACTGGTGCACCACTTTTCTATTTTTAATGCTCATTTGTTACGTGCAGTCAGAGCAAGGCATGCGTGCCGTCTCTGAACCCATAACCATGTTTATTTTAGGTGCCGCCTTGTCGGTCTTGGAGCATTTGCCCGCAAAACACTCTCTAACAGATAGTTAAACATGTCCACTCACCTTTAGTGAATCATTCTACTGATAATCGATACTTTTTAAAGATAGTGACATTTTGTAAAAAATTCTGACACATCCTCTCCATTATTCTTTTTTACAAACACTGGACTTCCAAATTAAATCATGTAAAAATAGTATGTTATACTGAATTGTCAATTCATTTCCATTTGGCATACCTGTTGCTATTTAAAAAAATATAAGTATTTGATTTTGGTGTATTTAAAAAAGGGAATTCCACAGAGTAATATATTCGTAATATGCATCATGGATTTAAAAAATGTTGGGTTCTTTTGGCGATATTTTTTTATGCTGAGGTCTTTCTTTGGTGTTGTTACGGATGTTCTTGGAGAGGATTATTAACGGAAGAGTATTCCCCGAGTTTAAATTTGAATCTCCCTGTAGTAGAGATAAGAGACAAATTTATCCCTTATGAAGAATTTTGCCAGAGAAATCCAGGTGAATGCAAAATAAGCGAGCCGTCGATTATTGAATTAACCACGAAAACAAAGAATCTTCTATTAGAAGTTAATATCGCAGTCAATTTTGAAATTCGATTTGCACTCGACAAAATTCAATACAACAAAGAAGAATTTTGGGCGTATCCGATTTCTGGGATGGGTGATTGTGAAGATGTCGCACTTGAAAAACGATTTCGATTAACAAAACTCGGCCTCCCTATAGGAGCCTTGAGAATCGCTATTGTTCACAGCAAAAAAATGCTTACTTCACATGCGTTGTTATTGGTTGAAACGACTCAAGGGACATATGCAATGGACAGATTCATCAATCAGATTCTCTTATGGTATCAATTGCCCTATAATTTTGAAGCACGAGAAAGACCTGACGGCAGATGGGAACGTTTTGATCAGTCCATTTGGACATTTTATTAAATCGTTAATTGTAATAGACATGAAAAATGAGAATATGAAATGTTAATTGAGGAATTATAAAGAGCACATCGACTTATACTTCGGTGTGGATAACAGAGCCAAATAAAGACCGATTAGCCCTCCCATTTTTTCAGCTGCGTAATTACATATTCCCAATCGAGTTCGTCTTCTTTCAGGCAGCCGGCTCTTAGAGCTTGCAGCTCGGAGAGGGCTAAGCGACGCCTTCAATCATCCATTAACCATCATAAATCATCAATCCAAAAGCGGTCGGGGGTCGGCAGAGTATTTGCTTGACCTGACACCAGAAAAATATGATACCTATAAATAGAACGTCTGATGCGAGAGACGAACCACAATATTTTGTGTCCGTCTTTTTATTTCGATTGAGGAGTTTTGGTCGACTCCCACGTTNNGTGGGTGTTCTATTATTGTGGATAGGGGTTTCATTTTATCCGGATTGGTTGTGGTTTCAAAATTTGGGCTTTTCGCCTGTTTTCCGGACCATGCTGTTGAGCAAATTCGGGTTTGGATCGATGGTCTGGTTGCTGTTGGCCCTGATCGTCGGTATGAACATTTACGCCGCCAATCGTTTAAACCCGAGCATCGGGACCCGGGGAGATTTTAAAGTTGCCGGCGATTATGCTTCTCAATTGGGTCTTTCCACTGCAACGCTAAAAACCCTGGTGATCGCTTTTATTCTATTTGCCACCTTTTATTTTGCTTCAAAAAGCTCCGCTCAATGGGACTTGCTCCTGCGCTATCTGTATCAGCAGCCTTTTGGCAGTACCGACCCTGTTTTTAACCGGGACATCGGCTTTTACTTGTTCTCGCTGCCTTTTTACATCTTCATTCAAAACGGACTGCTGATTATTTTTGTCTTGGCTGTACTGGTCACCATGGGCTGGTATCTGAAAAACGGTGCCCTGAAAATAGAGGGTGACTTCAGTCAGACCCAGGGTACCCTGCCCACTGTGCCAAAAATCACCCTTGAAAAAAACGTTAAAAAGCATCTTATTTTTCTGGGTGGATTCTTTGTGTTGCTAATGGCCTGGGCCTATCGTCTCAAAATGTTCGGGCTTTTATATTCCACCCAGGGACCGGCTTTCGGCGCCAGCTATACCGATGTTCACATCAAGCTTCTGGCCTATAGGATCATCGTTTTGGTCTCCATAGGATTTGCCGTCGTCCTTTTTGTCAACGCCTTTAAACTCAAGGCAAAAATAATCTGGATGAGTGCGGTCATCTGGATAGGGGTCGTGTTGGTTCTGGGAACGGGGCTCCCTGTCCTGGTCCAAAAAATTATCGTCAAACCCAATGAACTGGCCAAGGAAACTCCCTACATCGCCTACAATATCGATTATACCCGAGAGGCCTACAACCTGAATAAAATCAAAGAAGTCGATTTTGAAGTGAACGACCAGCTCAATGCCCGGGATCTCAAACAGCATGACGCAACCATCCAAAATATCCGAATCTGGGACGAGCGCCCGCTGCTTCGAACCTACCGGCAGATTCAAGCCATACGGCTGTATTACGATTTTAACAATGTCGACGTCGATCGGTATTCGATCAACAAACAGTATCGCCAGATCATGCTGGCCGGCCGGGAGCTGTTGGTCAACAAGCTGCCTCCCCAGGCCAACACATGGGTCAACAGACACCTCACCTATACCCATGGCTACGGACTGGCCGCAAGCCCGGTCAATGAGGTGACCAGTGAGGGGCTGCCCCGGCTCTTTATCAAAGACCTTCCGCCTTCCTTTGAACCGGACCTGGAGGTCGTACGCCCCGAGATCTATTATGGCGAAAAAACGGATGAGTATGTGCTGGTAAAGACCAAAGCCCGGGAATTTGATTATCCCAAGGGGGACAAAAATGTGTATACCACCTACCAGGGCAAAGGCGGTATCCATATCAAATCCTTTTTCAGACGGCTGTTGTTTGCCATTGAGTTTATGGATCCCCAGATACTGTTTACCACGTATTTAAGTCCGGAGACCCGCATCATGTTTAACCGGCGGATTCA
>DNGT01000004.1:11973-18686 GCA_003486165.1 Desulfobacteraceae bacterium | reverse complement strand
TCGGGTTTAATGTCTCGCAATTTGCCGTCATCAGGTGGCCTGGCATGATTGGTAAAGGCATAAGTGGCTTGGAAAATACAGATTCCTTTGGTTTTCTCCCGGGCAACAACATAATTTTTGTAAAATGTACGTGCTTTTATGTTATTTGCCTCTGCAATCTGTTCCATTTCATTTTCTTCAAATTTCATTAGAACCGCTTTTGAAGCACCTCTTTCAGAAATCCGTATCAATGCTCTTGATTCGCTGCTTGATGCATAAACTGTCGAAATACACCCCATTCTTTTTAAATATTGGGACGCAACAATAGCAGCTGTTCTTCTTCCACCCACCTCAAATGGAAGGCAATAGTATTCAAAAAATTTTTTCTGAACATCTATAGCATACTTATCCCCCTTTTCATACAAGTCCTTTGATATATATCGAAGGCTGATGGCCAAATCCTCGGCTGCATCTGCAATCGGCCAATCGATTTTTACATGAAAATGGGAAAGGTTGTATCTATNNTCTATCGAATTTGTTTGCAAGCGGAAGGGGCTCATATCGAAGAAGGTTGGTTTTGGTGGTCCTGTTGGTTCTGAAAAATCTTATATATTTCTTATGAGTTGATGGAATGGTATCTTCAACAAAAATCGTGAGGAAGCTGTTCTGGCAGCCATATTCCACAGTCGGAATGCGCGCCCGAGGTTTTAACTCACGTTTTTCAACAAATGGATAGGGGATATTTTTACCAAGAAAATTTTTGTAAGAATCGATCAAGGAGTATTGAAACATCTGTTGATCAAGCTCATCCCTCAACAATTCATAATAAGAACGTCTTAATCTGTTTTCCTGGCTCAGCTCTTCTCTTACAGACCAGAATGCCAATCGCTTCTCCTTTCGGTATCCGTTGAACGAGATAGGATTTGCTTTATCTTTTTGAATTTTTTCTTATATTAGCATTTTTTTGTAAAAACGTCAACGCCTTACCGTAATCATTTCTCGTTATACTTTTCAAGCCATTGATACAAGGGGTCTCTATATTTGTATGCCAAAGAGATAACAATCAGGCACAGTAACATTATCACTGCGAACAGACCATATTTCTGTTCGAAAATGAAGGATCCCTGAAGGCTGAGCATCAGTGTCCCTGGCATTCGTCCGATGCCTGTGAGTATGAGGAAGATCTTTAAAGGCAGTGTGCTCAAACCTAAAAATAAACACAGGTAGTCTTTGGGGAAGCCGGGAATAACAAAAAGGATAAACAGAACAATAACCCCCTGGCGCTTGATAATCTTATCCAAACGATCCAGTTGACGTTCAGGGATCATTTTTCTGACAAAACGTTTTCCCATGAACCGGCCAATTGTGAAATTGATCCACGATCCCAGTGTCAGTCCGATGCTTGAATATAAAAATCCCTTTGCAGCTCCGAATAAAAAACCCCCTATAAATCCAGTGGTTTCACCCGGAAAAGGTGCAAAAAGCACTTGAAGAATCTGAATGATGATGAAAACTGCAGGTGCACCTTGACCAAACGAAGCGACAAAGGTTTTAATCTGCTCTCTGTCCCCAAAAAGGTGGTAGAAATATGTGATCTTTTCCCACAAATATTGATGGTAGACATATCCTAAAAAAACAATAAAACAAACAACTGCGGCTGAAATGAGTATTCGTTGAATATTTTTATTTTTGGATTCTATATTTTTTGTCAAAGCAGTAATTAGAGTTTGTCATCACGCATTATTTAACTNNAGACGCATATCAAACATTTCAAAAACAAGAAAATGTTTGTTTTGAGTGAACGCCATTCTTTTTATATTGATTTCTGTTCTTTCTTTACGATCCATTAACCACGAGTTTACACGGTTTGAAAAAAAGCTTTATCCATTCCGCTCTCCCTTCTCTTCGATTTGCCTATTGCGATCATCAAAAAAGTGTCCATTCATGAATTCAAAATGAACACAATGGGTGTCCAATTCAGAAATGNNGGAGAACGCCGAGCAGGACAAAAATGGCCATTTATAGATAGACACTTCCTAAGTATCCAATGCCGCAACAGCCGGAAGGGTTTTCCCTTCCATAAGTGCAAGAAAGGCTCCGCCGCCCGTAGAAATATAGCTTATTCTTTCGGCTTCGCCACTTTTATGGACAGCAACGTCTGTATCCCCTCCCCCGACAATTGAAAGTGCATGTGAATCAGCAACACTGCGAACAATGGCAATTGTTCCTCGACTGAATGCATCTATTTCAAATACACCTAAGGGGCCGTTCCAGATAATGGTTTTGGCATCATATAATGCTTCGGAATAGAGCAAAACTGTTGCAGGACCGATGTCCAGAGCCATCCAATCACTAGGAATTTCCTGTGTGGGTACAATCTTGATATTCGCTTTGGAATCCATACGGTCTGCCACAACTGCATCCACCGGCAGATAAAACTTTATACCATTTTCAGCAGCTTTTTTTAATATCGATGCAGCCGTTTCAACAAGATCCATTTCAACCATTGATCTTCCCATGTTCCAGCCGATACTTTTCAGAAANNACCTTTGCTCCGCCAACAATCGCAACCAGAGGGCGCCTGGGATCAGCCATTGCCCTTTGAAAATAGTCAAGTTCCCTTTGAAGCAAAAAACCCGCGCCGGATATCGGTGCATATTTTGTTATTGCCACAACCGACGCATTGATACGATGAGACACGGCAAAAGCGTCATTTATATAAACATCACAAAGCTTACCCAGTTGTTTCGCAAATGCATCGTCATTTTTTTCCTCCTCAGGGTGGAATCTTAAATTTTCCAGAAGCACCACATCGCCTTTTTTCATTTTGTTTACCAGTTCTTTTACTTCAGAACCGATACAGTCCTTTGCCAAGACAACTTTTGTTTTCAAAAGCCTTCCCAATCGCTTTGCTACAGGAGAAAGACTCATTTGGGGTGTTATTTTCCCTTTGGGTCTNNATTTCCTTTATGGTTTTCATCATTCCCTCCTTTGATGCACGCCTTCGATCCTTTTTTTTAACTTACGCTTGAGATCTTTTTTCTTTGACCATCTTTCTAGAAAGCTCATCATACCGGAATCATATGCCCGGTCCACAATTTCTTCTCGAACCCTTATTCCACCGGCACCTCGCATGGCTGATCTTAAACACGCTGTTTTGTGCAAACATTCAAGACACGCTTCTGGTGTATTTCTTAACCCATCTTTTGTTTTTGGAAAAACAGTCTCGAGTTCACCAAAACATTTAGGATATTTTTTATCTATGCATTTGTTTGTCATTTTTATGTTGTTTTGCTCATTTGGTATCAAAATTAAAGCCTATCTATCCTTCAAATCATATTCACGATTCATCCGGGATATGTAACCCTCATCCGCAAAACTAAAATAACAGTTGTTACCGACGATGATATGTTCATGAACTGTAATGTCTATCACCCTTAAGGCAAAAACAAGACGGCGCGTAATNNTGATGATTAAGGGCTGATAGAACAACCTCTCTCGGGTATACAGAACTGGTAGTCAGGGTCCCTTCAAAGAGTGTTTCTGTGGAAACAACTCTATTTTTTGCATCTAAAAACAAGGCATTAAAGCACTCCCTGGGTTTATCTCTTAACCTGTGATAAAGATATTCGAAAAGTTCTTTGGAATTATTCAAGGGGTTTTTATGGATTAACCGTTTTTCGAGATAGCGATCTGCAGCAGCTTTTATCAGCTTTATCCCGAATAGATTTCTGGGGCCGATTCCTGGCACTTCGCAAAGCGACTTGGAAGAGGCTTCGAACACACCCTGGAGTGTTTTAAATTTATTCAAGGCCGCCTTTGCAGCTTCCTTACAATCTTTTCGGGGCGTGGCCAGTGTCAAAAGCAGTTCGATTACCTCATAGTCATGAAAACCTTCCAGGCCGGAATTTAGAAACTTGTTCCGAAGTCTTTTCCGATGTCCTTCTCCTTTGTGAGCACGGACAGTTTCTGCCTTAGATTTCAGATTAGAGGCGGGATTTTTTTTCATTATACAATCAGATTATACCTCATCCAGCTCTTGCTTCAGATCCCGGGTCATGAGTCGGCGTACAGCCTCTTTGGGTGCAATATCATCATAAAGAACATGATACACTTCATGAGAAATCGGCATTTCAACACCAAGTTTTCGTGANNACCGGCAATTCCGGCGAAAGTACGCGGGTTGGCGCCGAGCTTCAACCCCAGTCGGCGCATCTCTGTCAGACCTCTGGTAATTAAGGCCGCCCTTGTATTTAATCCCAAGCCAAGGCCATCTATAATTCCGGAGGCGATGGCGATGACATTCTTAACCGATCCGCCCAGTTCAACACCGATCATGTCGTTGTTTGTATAGACTCTGAAATACGGGGTTGCAAATATATGCTGAACAAAACCGGCCACTCTTTGGCTTCTGGATGCAACAGCGACAACAGTAGGAACTTTCCGAACAACTTCCCGTGCAAAACTCGGCCCTGAAATGACCGCAAAAGAATCTTCTGGAATATTATGAAAAATTTCTCTTAACACACCGGACATGGTCAAGTGGGTTTTGTTCTCAATACCTTTAGAAGCCGACACAATGATCGTCTCTGTGGAAATATGCTCGCGGATTTTGCTCGCGGTCTCACGCATAACATGAGATGGAACAACCAGGAGCACAAGATCTTTTCCCTTAACAACCGCTTCAATATCGTTGGAAGGAAAAATATGATCTGAAAGATAAACACCGGGAAGAAAAACCTTGTTTTCTCTGTATGATTCGATCTGGTCTTTAATTTCTTTTTCAAACACCCAGAGGTCTATTTTAAAACCTTTCAATGCCAGAAGATTCGTCAATGCAGTTCCCCAGCTTCCAGCACCAACGACACCAATTTTCACTTTACTTGTATCTATCTGCATATTCACCGGAATGCCACCTCATTCTTCGCTTAAATAATCCTCTTTTTCCGCCAGCCTAGCAATACCGGCGACCTTCTCTCCCAGCCCCAATCCAATAAGCTTTACCCCTTGGGTGTTACGGCTGATAACTGAAATTCCACTGACAGATATTCGGATAAGCTTTCCGGAGTCAGTCATGAGCATCAAATCATCATGTTCATCTACCAGGCGTATGGAGACAACCTGTCCGTTTCGCTCACTTGTTTTAATCGTAATGACACCCTTACCTCCCCGTCTTTGCAAAGGATATTCATCAATGGAGGTTCTTTTTCCATAACCGTTTTCCGTTGCCGCAAACAGGGTCTGACCATGACTTAAAACCTCCATTCCAACAATTCGGTCACCCGAAGCAAGCCTCAGCCCGCGAACGCCTCTTGCCACACGACCGCTGGGGCGTACATCAGATTCGTGAAACCGGATCGATTTGCCCGTTGCCGATCCTAAAAAGACGTTTAGGGTTCCATCAGTAATCCGTGTTGCAATTAACTCATCGCCCGGAACCAGGCTTAAAGCAATAATGCCCCCGACCCTGGGTCTGGAAAATGACATAAGATCCGTTTTTTTGACCAAGCCGTTTCGCGTTGCCATAATTATGTGATATCCCGGTTCAAACTTTGGAACAGCGAGAACTGTGGTAAGCTTTTCATCATTACTCAAATTAAGAAGATTAACAATCGCTTTGCCCCGGCTGGCACGGCCTGCCTGTGGGATGTCATAAACTTTGCACCAGTATACTCGGCCCTGATTCGTAAAAAAAAGAAAGGTATGGTGGGTGGAAGCGATAAAAAGATCGGCAACAAAATCGTCGTCCTTAACCCCCATGGCCATCTTTCCCTTACCCCCGCGCTGCTGTTTTGTGTAAAGCGTAATGGGATTTCGTTTGATATAGCCGCTTTTCGAGATCGTAACGACCATATCCTCTTCAACAATCATATCTTCAATGGTAATTTCCTTGGTTGATTCAACAATCTCTGTCCTACGGTCATCACCAAACTCTTCCTGAATCTTTGAAAGCTCATCTTTGATAATATTTTCCACGATACGCTCACTGCCAAGAATTTCCTTGTACCAAGCGATATCCTTAAGAATGTTTTTATATTCTTCGATTATCTTTTCCTGTTCGAGTCCGGTGAGTCTTTGTAGTCGCATATCGAGAATGGCCTGTGCCTGAATTTCCGTCAAATCGAAATTCTGAACCAACCCTATCTTCGCATCCATGGGTGTTTTTGACTCCCGAATGAGGAAAACAACATCATCAAGGTTTTCTAAAGCTGTTTTCAACCCCTCTAAAATGTGGGCCCGCGCTTCAGCAATTTTCAGGTCATATTGTGTCCGTCGGATGATGATTTCTTTGCGGTGAAATACAAAATACTCAAGGATTTCCTTTAATGTAAGAATTTTCGGCTGGTTGTTCACAACTGCAAGAAAAATAATACCGAAGCTGTTTTCCATTTGGGTATGTTTATACAGCTGATTGACAACCACTCCAGCTATCTGATCTTTTTTCAAACCAATTGCAATTCGCATCCCTTCTCGATCTGATTCATCCCTCACATAACTGATACCTTCGATTCGCTTGTGTTTCATCAATTCTGCAATCTTTTCGATCAATTTTGCCTTGTTGACCTGATAGGGAAGTTCTGTGACAACGATTGTCTCTTTTCCGGTCCTTTTATCCTTTTCGATGACGGCCTTGCCCCGAATTCGAATGATACCCCGGCCGTTTCGATATGCTTCATGAATCCCTTTTGTGCCATAAATAATACCGGCCGTCGGAAAGTCGGGTCCTGGAATAT
>DNGT01000004.1:0-11951 GCA_003486165.1 Desulfobacteraceae bacterium | reverse complement strand
TGATATTTACCGATAACATCACCGACAATGCGCGCTGATTTCTTATACGGCTTATTCCAGTCATTTTTAAGCTCTCTCATTGCAAACAGGATGCGTCGATGGACAGGTTTTAGACCATCCCGAACTTCCGGCAGAGCCCTTCCGATAATAACGCTCATGGCATAATCGAGATACGATTTTCTCATCTCGCTCTCGATACTGATTTGGGGAGATTTCTCAGGAATCAACATATTTCTCTACTCTGTTATTTGTAAAAAGTTAGATTATAACATCTTGTTTCTTTAGTCTAAATGGCGAGCAAGTATCCCTTTAAACCGGAAAAAAACGCCACCATATTAGGATGGGTTTTTGCTCTCCGGTTAAGTAGATTAACATATCATAATTTTAATTAATTTTACCATAAAAGTTTAAGCAGTTTATACCTTAGCTGAGCGATTTTCAAGTTTGCCGCAGATGCAAGGAAGATGTTGTTTCGCCATAGTCGTCTATGCGGAACAGCATCTGACGCAGTAGATGCGGTGAAATTGGGAATCCCGTAGGTTTCAAATTGTTGAAATTCAAAATGTCAGAATACCTTAAAAATATTATTAAATTAACCATTTCAAAAATTTGAAACGATTAGCTTAGGTTATAGTTTAAAGGAGCCTAAGTGTCAAATAAAAGCCAATATCATCACAAAATGCCCAAAGCATCACCCAACACCTGATAAGGTTTGGGAAATTCCGGCTGAAAGTTCTGGTAAAAGGTCACCGGATAACGGGCACCGATTTTTTTCCCTGCGTTTTTCAAACCTCTAACCAAATTATCAAGCAACATTCCAGGAATAGAAAACACCATTTCATCGTCTTGGGTCATGGAAAATATTCGATCTCCCATCCCCGGAATAGCAACTCGTGGAGATTGGGTCTTATAAGGGGCAATAAGATATTCGGTGCATTCGACCTTTCCCCCAAAATTTCCCGAAACACGACGGCTTTCCTCAAAAACCAGTCCCTGAATCATGCGCATTACCTGGGCAGGATTTCCAAAAAATGCCACCGTGTCCGGGTCAAACAAGCCTTTTTGTAAAGGCGCCAAAACAATGGCTTCACATGCTCTATTCTCCAACCGAACCATTTCCTCAACTTCTTTACGACCCCTCTCTTCTGTCTGGGAAAAGTCCACCTCACAAAACAATTTCCCAAGTGTTTCAGCCGGGTCGGCAGCACCACTCAATCCAAATGCGATCATCGCAGGAACACAAATCAGATCTTCTTTGGTGAGACCCACCGTCCATCCATATGTTCTCGCCATGGTGACGCCCTGACATATGGTGACTCGCTTACCCAAAATCATTGAAGGTTGACGCGTTTTTTCGGGAAAAGTCGATTTATCTTTCAAAAACTTGACGGCAACAGGAAAAGTTTTCAGTCGCAGGTTATTTTGAATAAAATCTGCCGGTTCCTGGTAATTCACTTGTGTCATGAAGCACCTCCTTAGTTTAACGTCTCTAAATTTCTACAACTTAATAAAACATAGATTATTTATGAGGTTTGAACACTTGTCTCGAATATGAAATAATGGAATAGTGGAATACTGGAAAACTGGAAGGTTGGTTTTAAAAGGATATTATCCATTTTTGATTTTTCCTCAAAACAAATTCTACCATTAACCGAACATTACATTATTTCAGAACACATTATCCCATTGTTCCATCATTCCAATTGGGGGAAAGCCCTTAACTTTATATTATGTCTTTATCCTATAAACGAAGTGCCAAACACAGCGCGTCTTTTTCAGGAGAATGAAGTGGTAAAAATGAAAACAAGCTCACCGGTCTGAATTCCCTGGAGTTGAATATTGCTGTGTTAAAGGGATCAGCGTCTTCAAATCCGACATTATCTGCAACAAGCAGCCCGTTTTGTCTTAAAAGATCGCGACAGTAAGGTAATGCTGTGTCGTAATCTATTTTGTCGATATCCATAAAAATCAAGTCAAATGGCGCATGTATTGTTTTCATTTCTTCAATTGCGTCACCAAGGCGAATCTTAATCCGATCATCAAAGCCCGCCCGTATGAAATTTTTTCTGGCTCTTTCCGCCATTGCCGGATTATTCTCCAGAGTTAATAACTGTCCTTTTATATTTTCAAATGCTTCTGCTAGAAAAATGGCGGAATAGCCCGTTGCCGTGCCGAGTTCCAAAATTCTTTCAGCCCGAATTATTCTGGCCAGTATAAAAAGGAGCTCACCAACCACCGGACCGACAATGGGAATGTCCTCACGAAAGGCTTCTTCTTCCAATTCTTTGAGCAATGCACTTCTTTTTGGAATAAACCGTCTAAAATATTTTTCCGGGTTTTTTATAAGTTCGGACATACTGCTTCTCCTAAGGAAAACATCGCCAGAAAGCTCTCAAGCATAAAATTAAATTTTTGATGTATTTTTAAGATGGCTTGTAATATCCATGTGAAACTTTCGCACTAAATTTCGGGAGACAATTCAAACGCATCACCCGGTTCACTGAGAATATTGGAAGTGCTGGATTCAAACTGAAGAAACAGTTTTTCTTTTTGTCCGTCTATTTCCGGGATATTGTTCTTCCAATCGAAAAGTCGACAGGTGTCCGTCAAGTCGTTTGGCATTGAACATCGGATAAAGGGCATCAAGGGATCACCGGCAATCGATTTGTAATTGAACATCATGGCTTCATCCACCGGGAATTGGTCAAGCTCAAAAAGCTGAATTAAATAAATAAAACAATCGCCTTGAAATAAATCGCTTATTTTCCGATATTTAACGATTCGGTCTTTAAACTTAAGAATGGCCAGGTATGGATTTTCCGCATCGATGATCAGACTGAACTCACCATGACGTCGATCCTTTTCGAATGTTTCCTCCTGATTCGTAGCATATGTAAAATTTCCAATAAAATACATTCGTCTCCCTCCTGTTTTAAAGTTTCTTTCATCAATATTATTTAAATCTTGCACCTTTTTTCAGCCGCGTCAATAAAGTGTAGCCGGCTGGTATATTTTTCAGGTAAAATCATATGAATTCAATCGTTATTCAGGATTGAGGTTTCAATGATATTATTTAATAGCATACTTAAGATTGTTCAACAACTCATACAAGTTAGGCTCCAAGAAAAACGTATTTGAATCCCAACACAGGGAGAAGGATTTACGACGGAGTAATGGAACTTGGAATATTTTTTTGAACCTTTAAAACTATCTGCTTTCCTTTTAAAAAACTTAAGATCTTAAAACATTCCCTTACTATTTTTTTTTAAGCAAGCATTTAACTTGACAATATCATAATGCATCCATAGTTTTCATTATATTTTTTACAGCGTCTGATCTACAATCTAAGATAATTTGATAGGAAATCCTATAAATTAACAAAAAGGTGGAAAACCATGTTTATTCAAGATGACATCAAAGAAAATTTGCCCCTGTTTCTCGTCGAGCTGTATCACCGAACCCAAGGTGATGCTTCTGTCGAAGTGTCCATGTTTGATATTGGCGAATCCTTGGGGCTTGATCGAAGACTTTCTCTTAGAACAGCCGAAGAGCTCATCGGAACCGGCTTGGTTGAAATCAAGACCCTTAGCGGCATCATCGGGATTACAACTGAAGGAATAACCGAAGTACGCCAATTGGGAGCTTCACTCAAAAATGAAAAGGAGTTTAAAATTTGAATGATGCTAAAACAACTTCGATCAATAGACATAATGAATTTAGTGGCGAAACTTTTCGCTCCCAACTCATACCACTTTTTCTCATAACATCCATCTTTTTATTAAACTTTACTTCCCGGATTGTTTTATCACCATTACTACCCACAATTGAAAGTAATTTGGGATTGAATCATGGCGATGCCGGTTCTCTGTTTCTTTTTCTTTCCCTGGGTTATTTCATATCACTCTTGGGATCCGGACACATATCTTCTCGAATCAGCCATAAAAAAACCATCGCTGTTTCAGCCATAGCCGTAGGTATTGCACTTTCAGCCGTTTCTTTAAGCAAAAGTCTCTTTGCATTGAGATGTTGTGTATTTCTTTTGGGAGTCTCAGCGGGCGTATATCTTCCTTCGGGAATTACCACAGTAACATCTCTTGTTAATTCCAAAGACTGGGGAAAAGCCGTGGCCATTCACGAACTTGCCCCAAATTTGAGCTTTATATTGACGCCTTTGTTGGTAGCAATACTCCTTCACTGTTTTTTCTGGCGACATATTTTATTTTTGATTGGAACAGGTTCTGTGATTGTAGGAATCGCATTTGCCCGCTTTGGCAAGGGAGGCCATTTTTCGGGACAAGCACCGAATTTTTCTGCGATCAAAACAATCATAAAGATACCCAATTTCTGGATCCTGATATTTTTATTCAGTTTGGCCATTACCAGCACACTCGGAATTTACAATATGCTTCCGTTATACTTGGTTGCTGAACATGGTGTTAATCATGAGTGGGCAAACACTCTGGTGGGCATTTCCCGCATATCGACCCTGGGAATGGCATTTTTATCGGGTTGGGCGACGGATCGTCTGGGACCCAAAACAATTATGTTATGTGTATTTTTTGTCACCGGAATTCTGACCTTCCTATTGGGCATTGTCTCTACATACTGGGTGCTTATCGTCGTATTTCTTCAGCCGGTTTTGGCGGTATGCTTCTACCCCGCCGGCTTTTCGGCGTTATCATCAATAAGTACACCGGAAAACAGAAATGTAGCCATTTCATTGACCATACCCATCGCTTTTGTCTTGGGAGGTGGTGCTGTTCCGGCTTTTATTGGAATTTTGGCGGATTTGGGCTACTTTTCCTGGGGCATCAGCCTCTCCGGGCTCCTAATTGTGACCGGTTTTTTTATATCCTTCTTTCTTCACCTGAAGTAACAGACATGCCAATATAAGATTCATCAAATTTATTTCTCCTGGATTTATATAAAGAATAGATCAATTTAATCTCAGGTGCGGACCGAGCAATAATCCTTTTACCCATCATCGTGGTGCTTGCCATCAGCGCGTAAAGATCGATGAGATGTTCATAGAACTCAACCGCAGAATAATTTTTCAGCTTGATCACCAGAAAAGGACGATAATAGAAAGAAAATTTGACATGTTCATGTTGGTTTTAAGATGATAAAGTTAAATCAGCAAATTATAGCACAGCAAGAAATGTTTGCGGCGCAACAGGAATTGCAACGTTCTGGCAGGAGTATTTTGTATTTTCTTCTGGTTTTAGCGCGTCACTTGATCTGCTGAATCGATACAACAAACTATTTGTTTTTCAACCTCAAACGCCTGTTCAATGCCTGACGCGTTATTCCAAGGCTTAATGCCGCAATGGACTGGTTGTTATTTGCCCGATTCATGGCTTCATCTATCAGGAGTTGTTCCGCCTGTTTGAGTGTGGGTAATTGCTCGGGAAAAGACAGAAAAACCTTCTTTTCTTCGAGCAAATGTTTTGATTCTGTTTCGAATGAAGGATGTTTTTGATAGATATGAGACTTAAAACTCTCCATTGAAAGCTTGCCGGATTTATGACTGCTGACCGCATTGAAAACCATGGATTCCAGTTCTCTGATGTTTCCTGGGAAATGATAGGTCGAAAGCAGGATGGTCAGTTCATCAGGTGGCGTAGGTTTCTTTTTATCCAGAGTTTTCGATGCCTTTTCCAAAAAGTGCTCTACAAGAAGAGCCAGATCCTCCAGACGCTCGCGAAGGGCTGGGACATGTACATGGTGGTCGCAAAGCCTGTAGTAAAGGTCCTTGCGAAATCTACCCGACGATTTCATGCCATCCAGGTCTTGATTGGTGGCAACGATTATTCGAGCGTTGGAACCCTTGGCAACATCGGATCCAAGGGGAAAGAAATCTCCATCTTGCAAAAGCCGCAAGAGTTTTACTTGTGATGGAGCACTAAGGTCACCAATCTCATCCAAAAAAAGTGTTCCTCCCGACGCTTTTTCTATCAATCCGCTGCGAGTATTCTCTGCACCGGTAAAGGCACCTTTCTTATGACCAAACAGCGTATCCGCAAAAACATTATCATCCAAACCCGCTACATTTACAGGAACAAAATCACCCTCTCGATGGCTTAAAGCATGAACCGATTTGGCAACCAACTCCTTGCCGACACCGGTTTCTCCGGTAATCAAGACCGGTCGAGGGCTTTTAGAAATCGCCTCAACATATTGAAAGATAGACCGCATACCTGCACTGTTTGTCACTATCTCCGAAAAAGCCTCGGGATGCTCTAACTTGTCGAATAAAACATGGGCTTTTAACAATCTGTTCTCTTTTTGCAATTCACGGAGTTCCAAGGCCCGTCTTACACCACTGACAAGGCGACTTTTTTCAACAGGTTTAACCATATAGTCAAATGCCCCGTGTTTCATGCATTTTACGGCGGTTTCCACATCGTTCGCTCCTGTAATAATAATGACAGGAATTTCGGGAAAATCGCTCTTTACCTTCAGAAGCAGTTCTTCACCGGACACATGCGGCATTCTCAAATCGAGGAGCATGACTTCAACCTCCCGACCGTAAAGGGTCGGCATCACATCAAGGCTATCCTGGCAACGTATAAAATGATTCATATTTGCAGAACGAAGCGCAATTTCAAAACTATCCAAAGCCTGCTCTTCGTCATCTACCAAAATGACTGGAAATTCAGGGTATACAGGCTCTTTCATTCTATTATCCCTTTCGATGTATTGTTTTGTTCTTGAATGGGCAAAACAATCTTTACTGTTGTTCCCTTCCCGACTTCCGACTCAAAATTCATTCGACCATCGTGTTCCTCCACAATTTTTGAAGAAATTGATAAACCCAGTCCAGTCCCTCCTGAATCATGCCGGGTGGTAAAAAACGGGTCCGTAATCTGCGACAAATTTTCGGAGGGAATTCCGATACCCTCATCACGTATTTTAATCACAATACTTTTCATCTCTTCATCACAGTAAATTGATACAAAAATGCCTTTACTGGAATCCTTTAGGGCCTGGCAGGCATTTTGGATCAAATTGACAAATACCTGTTCGAGCCTCTGAAAATTACCGGTCAGGGCTGGTAAATCCCTGCCATATTCTACCGAAAAACGATCTGTGGATTTTTTTATCATATTTGAAATGAGTGAAATGGCAGATTGTAAAACAGCTTTAATATCAACAGATTGTTTTGCCTCGGCAACATCCTTTCGTACGAAATTCTTTAAGTCTTCAACAATTTGCATGATCCGTTTGGATCCGTTCAATATTCCGGAGAACAATACCGGTATTTTTTCACGCATTTCCGTGTATTTCATACCCCCTATCATAAAATCACCATTCTCCGTGTAGTATTCTTCAAGGATCGGCAGAGCACTTTTCCATGCTTCCTGCAGCGTGGGCGTATTTAATCGAATAAAATTGTTTGGATTGTTTATCTCATGCGCCACACCGGAAACCAGTGTGCCCAAGGCAACCATTTTGCTGGCTTGAAAAAGCTGCTCTTGATGTAACCTTTCCTGTTCTTGGGCCCGTTTACGCTCGGTAATGTCACGTCCAACACCCCGGAAGCCGATGGGTTCACCTTTTGAGCCATAGATTAGTGCTATAGTAGTCTCGATAAACTTCTTCGTTCCGTCCTTTCTGATGGTTTCCCAATCGGATGCCAGAGCGGGTTTCCCCGTTCGGTAAACTTCGTTAAAAATTTTAAATACTTTTTCAGCGGTATCTTTAGTCATAAACTGACGATCGTTCATGCCGATCAATTCTTCTTGAGAATAACCGAGATGTCTCTGCAGGGCTGGATTAACAAAGGTCAAATTCCCGGCCAGATCGACTTCCCAATATCCGTCTTCCATGCTGTTAAGAATGGTTTTATATTTCTTATCGCTTTCATACAAAGCCTCCTCGGCCTGCACACGATTGATAATTTCTCTTCTGTACGCATGGTATGTCTCTTTCAGTTCCTTATACTGTATCTCGGCATTTTCAAAGGCCCTTGTTAATCGAAGTGAAAGAAGAAATGCCTGTGAAAAAATAAAAATAAAAAGGCCCAAAGGTGCAAGGTATCCGGTCTGTATAATCTTTTCAGCGTACATCATGTCATTGATGGCTGAAAATGCCAAAATGATAAATCCAAGAAGAAAAATAAATGCGCCGTCTCTCTTTCGGATTGAGGCAGCTATGAGCACATAAACCCCATATATAATGGCGATGATGGTGAATATTTGATAGGTTTGGAGCGTATATGAAAAAATTCTTGACGGCGTAAAGAGTGCGATGCATGAAAAAGCAAGCCCGATAGCAACAATCAGGTGCAGGATTCGCTTTGAAATTTCCTGGGGAAAAAAGGATTGAACAAATAGTATAAATGCAGGAATTGAAAGATAAAAAGAAAGATATTCTATTTTGATGAGCACTTCCCAGGGAATGTTTGGGAAAAAATGAATGATATACCTTTCACCGGTGGCAAGAAGTCTGAGCGTAACTAGAAAACAGAAAACACTGAAATACAAAAATGTGCGATCCTTTTTTTTGAGCGTAAATAGACAAAGATGATACAATCCCATAATGAAAATACTGCCGAATAGGAAGAGATCAAATCCGAGTTCGTTCTCCTTGATTCTTTGAATTGCTTTTTCTTCCCCTAACCAGACAACTTCCCAGAGACCCCCTCGTCTGTGATGAAAATTTGATACCTGAAAAATGAGCTCGATCTGGTTTGCTTCGGTCTTACAATTCAGCACCTGTGGGAAATATCGAGGAACTGTCGTTTCACCATCTTTTCCAGCGACCCCGATTGAACTTGTTTTTTGACCATTCAGAAAAAGGGTATATGCGGTACCTATGCTTAAAAATTTTAGCGCAAGGTGTTCCTTTTGTTCATGGAAGAGAATTTTTAAGCGGTATGTAGCGTATCCGTCGCCAGGAAGCTTTTCCCCATTTAATTCATAGCTGTTCCAAAATCCTGGAACTGTAATGAATCCGGTTTTTTGAGGCAGGATTGGTCTATCAAAGTCTGACGGTCCTAAGTGTTGTTTCCAGTAGAACTCATACTCACCGGAAAGGTCTACGGCGCCATCGCTTTTAAAATTCCAATCTGTGAGGTCAAGAATACCTTTAATTGCTTTTGGAGGAGTCTTTTCTTGAAAATTATGATTGCAAGCACCCAAAAATAAAAAGAAAACGCCCGTCAAAATTAAAAAATATTTATGAAAATTAGATCTCATGATCGGATGTTTGTTTAAGTTGGATAAAATATTCTATTGATACGTATGCGATCTTAAAGAAATTTTGAAATCCATATTTGAGGCAAAAAAGAACTCTATATAAAAATACAGGCTTATTATCAAAATATATTCTTTAAACTCATATCATTATAACTTGTTTCTGTAAATTGTAAATATAATTGCCAATGCGCACTCAAAGAGTATCATTTTTGGATAAGATCCCGTTAGGTACCCACAAAGATCAATCACATTTTCTGTCTGGATTTTTGGAAATCAGACATATTAGATATCAAACGTTTAAATAACGTAAAACCAGCTTGATCCAACTGCTGGGAATGGAGACAATTTTAAACTTTTTTTGTTTATATTTATTCTATGTTTTTTAAAGGCTTCAACTCGTAACCTGGTTTGAGCTTCAACGTAAATTTTCCGGTCGAACTCCTTATCGCTTTTCTGAAATAATATAGTTTTTTTTCAAGGTTTTTCGTAAGATCCACACTCGCTTGTCGAAAACCACTAAGACTATCTTCTCTCGCTTGTTCTGATAAATTGATGGGAGTCGTTTTATTTTTTATATGATTGATACCTGAGGCTCTGAATAACATTTGTCGGTTTGGAATGTGAAAGAGAGCAGCATCCATCAAGGTGTATGTATCATTTTTCTCTCCCTTCACGAAGTAAATGCCTATAAGCGTCCAATAAGTTATAGATAATGCGCTAGTATCCTTGAATTGTGACTGGTCATAAGACAACAGCATGAT
The DNA here is from genome assembly GCA_003486165.1 of Desulfobacteraceae bacterium. Classification (GTDB taxonomy): domain Bacteria; phylum Desulfobacterota; class Desulfobacteria; order Desulfobacterales; family UBA11574; genus UBA11574. The sequence goes on along the minus strand of DNGT01000004.1, from coordinate 1,990 downwards.
GACATCTATATCGAACAATTGTCTCAACTTATCCAAATTCGAAAATCCTCCGGCTTGCTCCAGGTAAAGTGAAGGAATCATCTCTATGGATTCAACAAATTTATATTCTTTAAATTGGGATGCTATTTTCTGCATTAGGTTCATTCTTTCCTTTTCAGGAAAATCTTCTCCATAATTTAGTGAAGGTGCAAATGCAATTCCAACCTTTAGAGGCACGGTTATAGTTGGTTCCATTGTGTTTTTGGTTTTGATATAATTTTCATCGGACCCCAAAAATTGTATCATACTGGTATTATAATGTTTATATAGCTTTGGAGGTGCCGTGGTACAGCTCCCCATAAAAGCAATTAATAATATAAAGCATAAAGCCAAATCTAAACGGCATTTCATGATGACACCTCCATACCCATTGGTTGAAATCCATCCGTTTTAACAATCACGGAATCTACTGTTATTTCTTCACACTTCATCGCTGACCTCTTTTTCTTAAATATTAAGCAAGTGTCGTACCATCCCTCCTCTATCACTCATCAGAAAAGATTAACCCGGATGGGAAAAATCAGGGAAATATTGAGTTGTAGAAATATTTTATAGTATTTTAAACTGGATAGTTATTTTTTTGGGAAAAGATCGAAAGGGAAAAAGATGAATTATTTTCTATATCGGAGATGTGCAAATTAAACAGATAATAATTAATAGAATGCAAAAATGTTTGACATAACCTATTTAGATTTTGTGTAAACAAATTATATCAATGAGTTGAATAGTAGAAAAGTTCGTTTACACTGCAAAAAAAATTGCACCGTTCCGCTAGAATCCTATCTGAATTTGTCGCTAATATTTGAAAGTATTATCGACCTGAGATTTTAAAGGATTTTTAACAATAACCGGCTGCGAAACTCGAGTAAATACGTTGTCATTCATCATTGACAGATCAACCCGATCTGCCTATATTTTGGTGTATGCATTTGAATTGATGACATGAATAGGAGGAAATCATGTTTAATCCTGAAAAACTTTTAGGTGGGCTGTTGATGGGAGGTTCCCGCCGCCGAAGTGGTCTGGGAAATCTAATTTCAGGTGGCGCCGCTTTAGGGCTTGCCGGTGTGGCCATGGAAGCCATGGAGCATTTTTTGGATAAACCTAAACCTCCGGCATCCGGGCCCCCCCTTCCGGACCCCCGCCTCTTCAAACATCAGCACCTTCACAACCACCCCCAGCTCCTGGAGCATCGACTCCACCACCGCCCCCCGGCGCAACAGCAGCTTCACCGCCGCCGCTATCTGAATCCCTTGGCTCTGATAGCGCTGATGTCACAGAAGTCGGCCAACAGGCTGTTTTGCTGATTCGTGCTATGATTGCTGCTGCCAATGCTGATGGTGTCATCGATGAAGAAGAACTCAACCGAACGCTTAAAAAGCTTGAAACAATGGATCTCAGTGATCAAGAACATTCCTTTATTGTTAAGGAACTTTTTTCGCCCGCCAGATTGGAAGATATTGTCACTCAGATTAAATTGCCGGAAATGGCCAAAATGGTTTATGCGGTATCCCTTTTAGCCATTGAGGTCGACACAGGTGCCGAGCGTGCGTACATGAAAACACTGGCCCAACAACTGAGTTTGAATGAATCGGATCTGAAAGACATTTACCTAACATTAGGAATTAATAAATATTAGAATTCAATCAATTGTCTGATTTTTAACGTAAAAGGGTAATATAAAATGTCACAGTGGTATCTAAGTTATGATGGGAACCAGATCGGCCCGCTGGATAAAGCCCGGGCCATGGCCCAGGCCCAGAAAAATCCCAACGGACATGCCTGGCGGGAAGGGTTTGCAGAATGGCTCCCCATCTCACAGATTGCGGAGTTGAGTTCTTCGGGTATTTCCATTCCTGAACCTCCGACGATTACAAGTGCATCAGCAGATGAGATCGATTTTAAGATTTATGGTTCGGAAATGCAATTTGTTGAAGTGGAACTCGATCCA
>DNGT01000228.1 GCA_003486165.1 Desulfobacteraceae bacterium | reverse complement strand
CGAGGATTGCAAAAAGACGAGAACACGGGCCTGGACCGAAAGATACCGTTTCTGGATGGAAACTATTAAAGGATACGTGTGGACATAAATTCTTACTTTTGGTGTGTTTCCTTTAACAGGTCAACCGCCTTTTTTAGATACATGGAGGAACTCGCATCATCACCCCTTAAACCGTATACTAAACTGAGACCCACATAAGCCGGTGAATAATTCGGATCAAGTTCCTTTGCTCGACTGAACTCTCGAAATGCATCATCAATTTTGCCCGCTTTTAACAGTGTGTTACCATTGCGAACATGGTGCACAGGTGTGTCGAGCCAGTAATTTGATTCCATGGACGTTGGAGCACAGGCATATAGAAAAAATACACACAAAACTGCAAATAAAACGTATCGTTTTTGAAATTTCATGATTTCCTCCAGTTAAGCCCACATCTCTTATAAACCTGAGCGTTTCAGGAACAGGGCCTCTTGGTCATATGTATGATATTGACCGGCATGCTCCCCTTGACCCCGTCCTTTAGGGCGGGGAGGCTTTACTATTATATTCTTCTTTTTTAATTGTTTCTCCATAGAATCCAGGGTTAGTCAACCACAATAATAACACGGCATTTTTTCATAAAATAAAGGCTTTCCGAAGTACTTCTGAGCTTTGAAGCATCCGCATTACTGATGACAATTTCAGAACGACCCGGACCCAATGTTTTCAACCCTTTAACCACCAAGGGGTGATCTGCAACCCTCTGATTATTCAGACTTTCCTTAAGATTACGAGCATATCCGCTCATACCCTGCTGCACGGCATATTCTCTACTGACAAAAGCAGAACCATAAACTTCCTGATTGTTTTCATCGAGTATTCTTGGAACCATTACAGGTCTTACACCAAGTCCCTTGGCATCGACAACAAGTCCGGTAAAAACCGGTGACGATGTTTTATCCATCGTCACAAACGTGATTGAGTCGAGGGGCTTGATGTCGTTCGGAAGTACAAGTTGAGCAAACCCTCCGCGAAGATTCACTTCCATTTCTATTTTTACCGTCCCGTCCGTCAGATACTCTTTTTTGACCACTTTTGCACTTTTTACCATATTCTCAATTTTCGACATAATGGCAGGTTCTTGAATTTCATAATCTCCAACAACAGTAGTGCCATTAATTCGCAGCTCTCTAATAATTTCAAGGATGATACGAAAAGCATTAAGTTTTGCATCTGTCAGCGCCACGGTTCGAGCATTAGAATTTTCAGGTATTTTTGGTAGAGGAATACCGATTCCTTTTGCCTGAACGACTCCCCTGCTCCAATTAACACTTCCTTTTTCCTTTTGTTCAATAACTTCTATGGAATTGTCAGTATATCCAAAGACAGATAGTGTCATCAAAAACAGGAGAGTCAGTACAAAAGACAGCTGTTTTCTCATAGAAACTCCTTGATATATTCTCTTACCGAAATGAATATTATTCAAGTTTCACACCCAATTTTTATGTAAACTTTTACAATAGTATTTTTTTATCCAATGTTGGCGATGGCGATCCATCGCTATGTGTTTTGAAAAAAGGCGATGGGTCTCCTTCATAGACATTCAGTTGAATATATTATTTTCAAATATCGATATTATTTGAGTCAAACAGAAAGTTTTTAAATTCACCAATTAACGACAGGGCTTCCCTTTCCGTGGATAATCCCTTGATGGATTCACGAAATCTGCTGCTGTAACGCAACCCTTTGACAAACCATCCCAGATGACTTCGCATCATTCGACAAGCCCGTTTTTCTCCAAAGCATTCTATCGAAATATTAAGATATTTCATCATCACATCAAAACGTTCGCTAAGATCCGGGGATACACTTTCATTACCATTCATCAGGGAGGTCACCTGAGAAAATAACCATGGATTACCAATGGCTGCCCGACCAATCATTACCGCATCACAACCCGTTTCCTTTTTCATGGTCAACACATTTTCCGGTGTTACAATATCTCCGTTTCCGATCACAGGGATGGACACGCTATTTTTTATCGCCGCAATTAAAGACCAGTCAGCCTTACCCCCAAACCCTTGCGTCGCCAGACGCGGATGCACGGTGATGCCGTCCACTCCGCCTGCCTCTGCGACTTTAGCAATGGCAAAAGCCTCACTGCCGGATTTATCCCAGCCGGCTCTCATTTTAACGGTAAGGGGAATGCTTATGGCTTTTCGGACAGCCAAGAAAATTTTTTCAGCCTTACCGGGCGCTTTCATTAAAGCCGCCCCTGATCCGGTTTTCAACACCTTTTTTACAGCACAGCCAAGATTGATATCGAGAATGTCGGCCCCCGATGCCTCAACTATGGCTGCTGCCTCAGCCATTATATAAGGATCTGAGCCGAATATCTGAACCGATAACGGTTTTTCCTCAATCCGACTTTCGAGCAATTCATGTGTTTTGGGGGATCTGTGAACCAGCCCGTTGGCGCTGATCATTTCTGAACAGACCAGACCACACCCCGAAGCCTTTGCCAACAGTCGAAACGGCAAATTAGTGATACCGGCAAGTGGTGCTAAAATCGTGATATTGTCAAGTACGACAGAACCAATTTTCATAAATTTTTTCAAATGTTTTTCTAACTTCTCAAAAAAACAATGGGGACCACTGGTGATAACATGTAAAAGAGATGGCTTGTTTGAGCGTTTTAGTGAGCCTTAAGAAAAAACAGCGAATTAAGATAATCTATCTTTTAAACATATTATCATCAAGTTAGCAATGATGGTGAAAAGGACCGGCGACTGTTTGTTCTTTAGGCTCACTTGCATGCGAGTTCCAGATCTTTTATATTTTATTATCGGTGGGCGACCTCCCAGAACTTGATGAGAAGTTACTGTTTTTTTTAAAAACCATTTGAGTTGGATTTGCATAACAAAACAAGCAGTTATTATAACATGGGTGCAGGCGATACGACCCGATATCCACTGAAATCATACATCCGCACCCTTTTGATGACCGCTGGCCTGTATCCCTTTTAAGGCTGAGGTCACCACCAAATATCTTAACAAAAAGATCATTTGGAATACACGAGCTTTTCTTGATGTTCGAGCCTGAAGGCAGCTCATTCAGCACTTCTTTTTCACAGCATGTATACAGATCAACATTTTTTTCTGTAAGCTCTTTTTCCATTTTAAGAAGAATTTTTACTTTTTCCGATAAGATTGGATCGATAAAAGAAAATCCTGGTATTGACTTTATGCGTTTTTTTAGCTTGGCGTAATGATCCATGAAACTGGTAATACATCGAGTAACACCGCATTGTGATGCCCATGTGGCAATTCTGGAAAAATCATGAAGATTGTCTTTAATTGCGTTTTGTTTAAATTCAAAAAAGCAGATAGGGTCAAATCTCCAGTTTATACTTCTTGGGTCATAATTTCGGCTAAGATCTCGAAGTTGAACAAGTCTCTGTTTTAAAGACGGCACTCGAGGTTCAAGCAAAGGAATATCTGAATTTATGGTAAAATTAAAAAAAAGATTGAATCCCATCCTCAAAAGCTTTTCACCAAACCCTCCTTTAATAAAAGGAGAGAAATTTTTTGACCAGAATACAATAGTATGTATTTTATCAGGCGTTGCAGGTACGATGACCTTACGTCGGTTATATGGATTGGAAACTTCAAATACCCCCTTTTTGATCTGTTCCATGAACCAATCCATGTAAAAGGCAGGAATATCGGTACGTCTTGAGGCTGATATAACGATTTGATTTGAGTGCTTCATAACCTGAAATCAACCTCATGATGATTTTTTCTTAAGATCAGCTAAAGATATCACTTTTTGACCACTTGGTTTTTCAGGTGTTGTTTTTTCTTTTTCGACCGGTTCGGTCTCTTTGGGGCAAACCACCTTTTCAAGTCGTATTTTTTTCCCTTCCATGGTAAATTCCTGGCCGTTAATATAAATATCGCGCAGTATCCAGGTAACCACCTGAAGGGGCATCTGAAACAAAAGCAGTTTCACATGATACCAGTCTTTTTTAATATCCGGAGAGATTTCCTCTATTCTCCCAAATGATATCGGCTGACCCTCAAAGTATATGAGTACGACATCGTTTTCTTTAGTCATTATTATTCCGTCCTATAGTAAAAAGCGTAATTTTTCAAAATATGTTCAAGATAATTACGAAAACAAGAAAAATTGCAACACTTTGGCCTTTTGAAAATATTACCTGAAGCTCTTTCTTGTTGAGTTGAAGCTGAAAGCGAAGACCAATGAAATCAATTTGTTTCAAAGCACTGAACTAGTATGATAAATTAAGTGCATGACTTTCGCATGCTATCAGCCTGATGACCTCATAATATATTTTATAGCCGTAAACAACCTTGTTTGGCAATGCTTATTTCCTTTAAATGAATAATTG
>DNGT01000048.1 GCA_003486165.1 Desulfobacteraceae bacterium | reverse complement strand
AATTCCCTATTTGACTTGACAGATACTTGATTTGACATTATTTTTATTGTTTGATTTTTATTAAAATCTAATATATTTTGAGGTAATGTCATGACGGCTTTCAAACTATTTAGAAACATCTCAATAGCCTTTGATTTTCCTGGAATAAATCTTGTGAAAAATGTTAACCCATATTCGGGTTTAAATCAAATGAAAGTGCATCGTAAGACATTACATCCATTCGGTGATTTCATCCATCGAATCTTTAAAAGAACATCCCGGCCGGTTTTGTTGTAAATACAATTTAATCATAAATGAGCGTAACAGTTTTCGCTCATTTAAGATTTGGCAAAATAAGAACATACACATTTAAAATGCGAGAGTGGCGGAACTGGTAGACGCACTGGACTTAGGATCCAGCNNGTCACCTAAACTGAGCGTTTCAAAACTTGAACCGCACAATTTAAGTGTCAATCTTGAGGCACTAATTTATTAGAAAGGAAGTCTATGCAAGTTACAGTAGAAGATGTGAGCAGTGTTAAAAAGATTCTGCATATTGAGGTGCCGGAAAAAATCGTCATTCGTGAACTGGACAATGCCTATAAAAGTCTTAAAAAAACGGCTAAAATAAAGGGCTTTCGTCCTGGTAAAGCACCCCGTTCGGTTTTGGAACGGTTATTCAAAAAGGATGTCCATGGTGATGTATCTTCAAAATTGCTTCAGGATTCTTTTGTTGAGGCCCTCAAGGAGACCGAATTAAATATCATCGGAAATCCACAAATTGATCCGCCTCAGCTTGAGGAAAAAGGTCCGTATAAATATGATGCCACCGTAGAGGTAAAACCTGAAATTGACGACATTGATTTCAAGGGATTAACGCTAAAAAAAGCATTATATCAAGTTACGGATGAAGAAATGGAAGCACAGCTTAAACTGCTCCAGAAGAATCTGGCACAACAAAAACCCGTAACTGAAGATCGAGCAGTACAAAAAAATGATTATGTACGGATCGACTACGAAGGCTTTGTTGGCGGCGAATCCTTTCCCGAAACCCAGAAAACCGTAAATTTTACCATGAAAATCGGTGCAGGTGCCATTTCAAAAACCCTGGACAAAGAATTGATGGGTATGAAGCCGGGTGAGGAAAGGGAAATAACCGTAAATTTTCCCGAAGACCACTTCAATGATAAACTGGCAAACCATGAAATTACATTTCATGTAAAACTCCATGAAATCAGGGAAGAAATTCTGCCTGAAATCGATGATGAATTTGCCAAAAACCTGGGCCAATATGAAACGTTAGACGATTTGAAAAATGCCATAACAAACAATTTGAATGAGGGATATAACAAGCGTGTGGAGCAGGAATTGAGTGAACAGATCTTTAAAGGCTTGATTGAAAAAACGGAATTTGAATTGCCTGAATCAATGGTAGACTATGAGCTGAACAATATTGTTGACGAAATTGAAAAGACGTTGAAATATTATAACAGATCTATGGAAGAACAGGGCCTGACAAAGGAAATGCTTGCCGAAAAACATCGTGAAACAGCGGAGAAAAAAGTAAGACGCCATCTGATTTTAGGCAAGATCATTGATCAGGAAAAAATGGAGCTTTCTGATCAAGAATTAGAAGACGGCTTCGCAGAGATGGCACAAACGGTTAATCAGCCGGTTGAAGCAATCAAGAGTTACTATCAAAAGAACCAGGATAATCTCGATTTTTTTAAACACACCTTACTTGAAAAACAGGCTATCAAGCTTATTATTAAAAATAGCAACATTGAAGAATTTGAGCCGGAGTTGGAGAAAAATTCTGAAAGTTGATGAAACTGTATATCGTTTTGTGCTATGATTGTTATGAAAAAAAAGAAAGCTTTTAGAAATTATCCGTAATTTCAAAAAAACACTTAACAAGGAGATGATTTGTGCCGTTAATACCTATGGTTATTGAACAAAGTAGCAGGGGTGAGCGAGCATACGACATTTACTCAAGGCTCCTCAAGGANNAGGATTATTTTCCTTGGGACCGCCATGAATGATGAGGTTGCAAATCTTTTAATCGCACAACTCCTATTTCTTGAGTCCGAAGACCCTGATAAGGATATAAATTTCTACATAAATTCGCCCGGTGGTATTGTTACTGCAGGATTGGCGGTTTATGATACCATGCAGTACATCAAACCGGACATTGCAACGGTATGTATCGGCCAGGCCGCCAGTATGGGTGCCCTTTTATTGACCGCCGGGACTAAGGGAAAACGGTATTCACTTCCCAATTCAAGGATTTTGATCCATCAGCCCATGGGAGGATTTCAGGGACAGGCCTCAGATATCGAGATCCAAGCCAAAGAAATCTTGCGAATGAAAGAAACATTAAATCAAATCCTGGTGCTTCATACTGGAAAAACTTTGAGTCAAATACAAAATGATACAGATCGTGACTTTTTTATGACCGGTATGGAAGCCAAAGAATACGGAATCATCGATCATGTTATCAAAAACAGAGATGATTTGAATAAAATAGAAAAGACGGAGAATTAAAATGGCGAAAAAAAGAGATATGAACGACAACCTTTTCTGTTCTTTCTGCGGAAAGAACCAGAAAGAGGTTCAAAAACTGATTGCCGGTCCTGCCGTCTATATTTGTGATGAATGTATCCAGTTGTGCAGTGAAATTATCGAAGAGGAACGAGGCAAAGACGATAAAGCTACAGACCGGCTTTTAGTCCCGAAAGAGATCAAAGCAATGCTCGATGATTACGTTATTGAACAGGATGCAGCAAAAAAAATTCTCGCTGTTGCAGTTTATAATCATTACAAACGTCTGGACTCTTCCATCAAATCTGGAGATGTGGAAATCCAGAAGAGCAATATTCTTCTTATCGGGCCGACCGGATGTGGGAAAACATTGCTGGCACAAACCCTTGCCAGATTTCTAAATGTACCCTTTACGATTGCTGATGCCACCAGTCTTACCGAGGCCGGCTACGTCGGCGAAGATGTAGAAAATATTATTCTTTCTCTGCTTCAGAATGCGGATTATGATGTGGAAAAGGCAGGGCGGGGTATTGTATATATTGACGAAATCGATAAAATTGCACGCAAGTCCGACAACCCGTCCATTACCCGAGATGTTTCGGGAGAAGGCGTTCAGCAGGCATTATTGAAAATTATAGAAGGGACCACTGCCAGTGTTCCGCCCAAAGGGGGACGAAAACACCCTCAACAGGATTTTGTTAAAGTCGACACGTCTAACATACTTTTTATTTGTGGCGGAACTTTTACCGGACTCGAGGAGATTGTCCAGCGGCGTCTTGGTTCCAAAGTCATGGGTTTTGGGGCTAAAATCATCAAACAAGAGGAAAAAAGTGTCGGTGAAACCCTTAAAATGGTGCAGCCCGAGGACCTGATTAAATATGGTTTGATTCCTGAATTTTTGGGGCGTCTTCCTGTTATTGCGACCCTTGGTGAATTGAATGTGGCAGCTCTGATTAGAATACTGAAAGAGCCGAAAAACGCACTCATAAAGCAGTTTAAAAAACTCATGGAAATAGAAGGTGTAAACTTAAGATTAACAGATAGCGCACTTACAGCCATTGCCCAAGAGGCCATGAAACGCAAATCCGGAGCCAGAGGACTACGCGCCATTATGGAAAGATGTATGGTCGATGTCATGTATGAGATCCCTTCCATGGAGAATGTCAAAGAATGTGTTATAGGAGAAGATACTGTTATCAATCAGGAAGATCCAATTCTCTTGTTTGAACAACCCCAGAAAAAAGCACAAGACGGATGATTGGGAGAATAATCGCTTATTATGATTAGTTTACAAAAATTTTTTAAAGATGATGATTCTGATTCGCCAAGCCTGTTACTGCCGCTTCTGCCGTTGAGGGATATCGTTGTTTTTCCCCACATGGTTGCGCCACTTTTTGTGGGAAGATCGAAATCAGTGAACGCTCTTACCGATGCGATGAACCGCGACAAGAGGGTTTTTCTCGCCACTCAGATCAAAGCAGGCATCGATAACCCCGGTGAAAAAGACATCAGTCATGTAGGAACCATTGCCAGCATACTTCAACTTCTAAAGCTGCCTGATGGAACGGTTAAAGCTTTGATCGAAGGGAAAAACAGGGCTTCAATTGCCCGTTTTGTTAAGGGCAAAGACTTTTTTCAGGTGGAGTTGGAATTGATTCCCGAAACGGAAGTATCGGCTGCAGAGGGTGAAGCACTGGTCAGAGCGATTAACAAAAGTTTCGAAGAGTATGCCCAAATTAATAAGAGCCTATCAAAAGATCTCGT
>DNGT01000107.1 GCA_003486165.1 Desulfobacteraceae bacterium | reverse complement strand
TCCGCCGCCGACCACCAGGCAGTCCCTATCTTTGATATCAAGATATACGGGATAATATCTCATGCCTCTGAAATCTATATTTATTGACGTTATTGTTCTTCTCTTTCAGTTTCGCAAAACAAGAAAGAGCTTCAGGTATGATTAAATTTTTAACTGGAAGCTGTTTGAGTGAATTAGGGATCGTGTTGAAAGAACCATCGCGATTTTATGTGATAGATGGAACCACCTGTCAAAGTAGAAACCTATATTTATGGCCCGGCAGGTTCTTTCATTACGAACCCTTATTCACGAGTTCTTTCAGAAAAAAATTTAATTATGCCTGAGGCGATCGATTATCGAAATTCTATTTTCATCAGATCCTCTGCAAGAACCAATGGGCCGGCATAGGTTTTCCGGCACTCTTTTTCCACATCCGCCCGATCGCATTCAGGATAAAAATGCGTTAAAACCAATTTGCGGACATTTGCTCTTTTCGCAATTTCACCGGCCAGAGAAGGTGTAAGATGCCCTTTTACCTTCAATTCATCAGGAAGCGCAGACTCACAGATTAAAAGATCTGCATCTTTGGAAAGCATCACCAGATTGTCTGAAAAATCCGTATCACCGGAATAGACGACGGATATCCCTTCTGAACCGGTGATTCGGTATGCAATGCTCTCCGGGTTGTGTTCCACAGGAATCGATTCCACCTTAAAATTATCGAACCTACGTTTGTCATAATTGGTATTGTCAAGTTCAATAATATTCAAAAGATTGGTGTCAAGTTCGATCCAATGGCCATAAACCAATTTTAAGTTTTTATAAAATTTTAAAAATCCGTTTCCAGCCACCAATGTCAACGGCTTTTTACGGCGGCTCCCGTCAGGATATTTATTGGAAAACAAAAACGGCGCCAATTCACCGGTATGATCCGGATGAAAATGACTGTAAAAAATAAAGGAAACATCGAAAATTTCAACGCCAGCTTCCAGGAGCCTCCGCATGGTGCCGACTCCGGAATCAAAAAGCAGGATGTTGTCACCTGTTCTCATTAGCGCGGAACACGAACTTCTTTTGAGAGATGGGACACAGGTTCCGGAGCCGAGGATGGTCACAGACAGCTTGTCATCATTCGATATCATTTTTTTCCTGCCCTTTTTTCAACCCGGTTGATGATCCATCTTAAAAGCTTTTTATCATTTTCATAATTGACCTCGTTCTTCAGCGTTTCAAGCGGAATCTCAGCACGAGCCGCACTCTTATGGCCTCCGGCGGAACCGAGTTGCCCAAAACTCTCTTTGGCAACTTTTCCTGCATCTTTACGAAACCCGTCGTTTCTGAAAATAACGATTAGATTGTTGCTGTATAATCCGGATACGATGCTCCAGTCCACCGAGCTGATCTTGATGAAAAAATCTGCCAGCAATACACAAACATCAGGATTGACCACCGGTCCGAAATGCGAAAACAAGCGCCCTTTTCGAATACGCTTATTTTCAAGGGCCACCTTGAAATATTTAAGAAAATCGACCCTCAATTCCGACCGTTCGATCTTGTTAACAATGTTGAGATTGGCATAGCGGTAAAGAAATTGGAAGGCCCTGATGTCTTCGATCAAGGTTTGCCGGACAAAGTTGTTCGTATCTGTCTTGATGGCATAAAACAGACCGGCGGCAAGCTTGGTCGAAGGCTTGATATTTGCGGCCCTTAAATATTCGGTCATGATGCTGGCGGTGGCGCCGTATTTGGAGCGAATGTCCAGAAATCGTGCATGAACAACCGTTTCAGGATGATGATCGATAATGACATCTATCTTAAAACTTGAAAATATTTCATGATGATTCGGCTGGGAATCCACCATTACAACACGGGTGAAACGCTCTTTAACAATGTCTTTAACAGGAACGAGGTTGACGCCCAATAGCCGGATCATGGTGATGTTGTCCGGACGTTTAATAACATTGATGTTGGAAATGGTCACACTAGCGACCCTTCTCCAGAGCAGTCTTTTAACCGCCATGGCGCTGGCAATGGCATCCGGATCGGCATTAATCAAGATGAGAACATGATCATCGTGTGAAAACTGCTCATAAAATCGCCTTAATTTTTCGGTGTTTGATATTGCCATTCAACAGACCTCACTAAGGTTATTAAAATATAGTACAAATCAAGTTTATGCAATAATACATTTCTCTTTTTCGAAATCGTTGAAATTTGCAACAAATTGATTTATCTGCTTGACAGTGTAGATTATTATCTGCTATCTGACTAACGGTTTTAGATCAGCACAACCTGTCCATTCAGATATATTATAGCAAATCAGGTAGTTACAATGAGGCAGGACGCGCTACACAGCATGTTTTTCAACTATAAAAAAAACCGGCCGTGGATTGAAAATCTTTCCATAATTACGCAACTTGGTCTGACCATGGTCGGTTGTATTTTTTTTTGTTTTTTTATCGGCCGGTATCTGGATAGGTTCTTTGGAACCAGAGGTATATTTGTAGCTGTTTTTACGGTATTGGGCGTTATCGGCGGCGGGGTCGTCGTTTATCGCCAGATCCTTGAAATTACTGAAACCAATAAAGAAGATAACCATTCCAATAATGGAATCGATTAGGGAAACCCAAAAAAAATACTCAACCAGAGCTATTACAGCCGCAATTTTTATAGGATTCCTTTTTATAATCGCCGGACAGAAACCTGTCGGCAAAGGGCTGATTTTAGGAACGATTTTCAGTATTATCAATTTTATAATAATGGGAGAAACCCTTCCCCTTCGAATCGGTAAAGCCAAGAATAAAACCTTCTTGTTATCCCTGAGTTCCATATTTTTGAGGTATATCCTCCTTGCAGTGCCGTTGATCATTGCTGTTAAATTTGAGGAATATAACTTTATCTCTGTAATTTTTGGAATTTTTATGATTCAACTTTTCATTATAGCGGATCATTTCGCAAGTCTCATAACCGCTACTCGAAAAAAACAGGCTTAAGGATATTATGGAAGATCTCGGTTTAATCCATCAGCTTATCATTCCGTTTTTTGGTCACAATATAACGTTAAACGTTGAAGTCATTGTGATGACCTGGATTGTTATTATTGTACTTATTTGCTTTGGTTTTTTTGCAACCAAAAGTAAGGGTCGACTCCCCGGTCCTTTGCAGGTCGTTGGAGAACTTTTTGTCAAACATCTTTACGAGCTTACTGAAGACGCGCTTGGAAAGGAGCTTTCAAAGAAATACGCTCCCATGATATGTGCGCTGTTCATGTTTTTAGTGCTTTCCAACTGGCTTGGAATCATTCCCCACCTGGAAGAACCGACAAAAGATCTGAATACACCTCTAAGCCTTGGGCTTATGGGATTCTTTATTGCCCATTACGCAGGAATCAAGGCAAAAGGATTAAAAACTTATCTTAAAGATTACTGCGAACCGATGTTTATCATGGCGCCGTTGAACGTCATCGGAGAACTTGCAAAGGTTATTTCCATATCTTTTCGTCTCTTTGGAAACATCATGGGTGGTGCAATTATTATTCTGGTGGTTTCCTACCTGACTTACAATATTATTACACCACCTTTTCTGAATGCATTTTTCGGCATGTTCGTTGGAACGATTCAGGCGTTTGTATTTACCATGCTAACAGTGGTATATATTGCAGTTCAGGTAAAATAATTTATGGCATACGACATTCAAACTTGGATTAAGGTAGCAGCTTTTAGTGGTGGCGGAATGGCTATGGGTTTCGGTGCCATAGGAGCGGCGATTGGCGAAGGATTTACAGCCGCAAGTGCCAACGAGGCTATCGGTCGAAATCCCAAATTATCCGGTGATATCTTTAAATCCATGCTGGTTGGGCAAGCCATTGCAGAATCCGCCTCAATTTTTGCACTGGTTATCGCTATGATGCTGCTGTTTACGAATTTTCCTCAGAACAACATGACGCCATTCGTGCTGATGTCGGCAGGACTGTGCATGGGACTCGGGGCCATCGGGTCCGGTGTGGGTTCTGGATTTCCTGCCGGGGCTGCCTGTAAGGGAATGGCACGGCAACCTCAAGTTAGCGGACGGTTAACCACAAATATGCTTATCGGTTCCGCAGTCTGCCAGACTCCGGCCATCTTTTCACTGGTGGTGGCATTTATTCTATTGTTTACTGACTTTTCCGTGCGTGCGTTCTCACCCACCTGGGCGGCTATTTTGGGAGCGGGGATTTCGTCGGGGTTTGGTGCCATCGGGTCCGGACTGGGGGGTGGTCTTGTGGCAGAAGCCAGTTGCGACGGTATTTCCAGGCAACCTGAGACCGCTACACCGGTAACAAACGTCATGTTGCTGGGACAGGCGGTTACGCAAACAACCGCCATCTACGCGCTTTTGGTCAGTTTTATTCTCATGTTCAAAGCTTTCCCGTCANNATCGGGCCCGGTGTCGGCGAAGGAATGGCCGCAGCGAAAGCATGTGAAGCCATCGGTAAAAATCCCAAAGAAGCGGGACTTTTAACCCGAACGATGCTGGTCGGTCAGGCGGTTTCCGAATCAACGGGAATCTACTCTCTGGTTATCGCATTGTTACTGTTATTCGTTGTATAATTTCTAACCTGTATATTTAAAAAAACAGCTTATGCATATTATCAGCAACATCGCTCTAATTACGATTAATGAGACGCTATTCGTGCAGCTTCTCTCTTTTCTGATCTTCTTGTTTATTATCAACCGCATCATGTTTCGCCCTTTGCAAAATGTTATGAATGAAAGGGTAAACTACATGGATAAGGTAAAAACGGATACTGTTGATACGATCCAAGAACTCGACAACCTTACGAAAAAACTGAAAAAGCAGGAATCAGAAGTCAGGGATCAAGCATTAGAAGTAAAGCGAGAACTTGAAGAATCCGGAAGCACGAAAAGTGCCGAAATCCTTGCGTCTACAAGAGAAGAGATTAACGCGATAAAAGAAAAGGCCGAAATGGAAGTTAAAGTTCAGATTTCTGAAGCCAAAAAACATCTCCAGCAGGAATCCGAAGCTCTGGCGGTAAACATCATGGAAAAATTGCTGGATCGGAGACTGGCCCAATGAAACATTTGGATAAAATTGGTGGTATATTCTTTTATCTCATCGCAATGGTTTTGAGTCTTCATTTTTTGGGTTATGATGCCCTTGCAGCCGAAAAATCAAGCAACTGGCGGCCAATGTATGATCTTATTTTTAGGTGGATCAATTTTGGAATTATTGTCTTTGTGATCGTCAAATACGGGAAAACACCGATAATGAATTTTCTTCGGGGCCAAAAAGATAAGCTGGCACAAGAAATCAACCGGCTTGAAAATGAAAAGGAAGAAGCAAAGGCAAAAATAAAAGAGACACTTAAAGCAGTCGATGATAGTGAAGTACGTTTTTCAGAACTTAAAGATAGAATTATTCAACAGGGCGAAAAGAAAAAAGCAGAGATTATAGAATCCGCCCAAAACCATAGCAAGATAATGCTCGAAGATGCAAAACGCAGAATCGGCTTCCATTTCTTGCAGGCCAAAGATGAGTTCAGGGCTGAAATGATCGATAGAGCCATGGATATGGCCATGGAAAGACTTCCCAAGGAGATCACCTCGGAAGACAACGATAAATTTACCCGTCTATTTCTAGAAAGCTCCTTGACAGAATAATGTAAATATCTAAACAGATTTAAAAGCCCGGTTCGCTGTGAACCGGGCTTTTTGTTTTCAAGATATTTTGATGCNNTCAAAAATGTTCTTGACTTAATGTATAAAGTTTATTATGTGATATCTATTATCATTTAATTGTTGCTATTGATTAATCCGAAAAGTGAGTTTGCCAATGTCTGATCCCAAAGAACGATTTGATTCCATTGTAAAAAAACTAAAGGAAAACGATCATAAACTCACACCACAGCGCCTGGCTGTTATCAAAATTCTGGCCCAAAGTGAAGGTCATCCGAGTGTCGAAAAGATTTACGATCAACTGCAAGATGATTTCCCGACCATGAGCCTGGCGACGGTGTATCGCAATGTCATGCTCATCAAATCATTGGGAGAAATCTTAGAACTCGGCTTTGCAGATGGAAGCAATCGCTATGACGGTAATAGGCCTTATCCCCATCCACATGTGATCTGCATCCAATGTCATAAAATAATTGATCCGGACCTGTCCAGCCTTAGGGATATGACCAAAGAAGTTGCCGCCGAAACCGGCTTTGAAATATTGACGCATCGACTTGATTTTTTCGGTATATGCAGCAATTGTATGGCAGAGTAAGTTTAATATATTTTTTATCATTAATTGATAGTCGTTATCATA
>DNGT01000108.1 GCA_003486165.1 Desulfobacteraceae bacterium | reverse complement strand
AATTTAATCATACCTGAAGCTCTCTCTTGTTTTGCGAAACTGAAAGAGAAGAACAATAACGTCAATAAATATAGATTTCAGAGGCATGAGATATTATCCCGTATATCTTGATATCAAAGATAGAGACTGCCTGGTGGTCGGCGGCGGATCCGTGGGTACCCGCAAGGTCAAAACGCTGCTGGAATGTGGCGCAAAGGTTACGGTTGTCAGCATTGATGCTACTGAAAAATTGAAGGAACTTTCANNTCGATTCCTGGTTATCGGCGCAACCGATAACCAGGAATTGAACTTTAAAATACATGCTGAGGCTGAACGCCGTGGCTTATTGTGCAATATCGCAGATCGTCCTAAAGCATGTAATTTCATACTTCCGTCTATTGTAAACCGGGGCGACTTGATTATTGCCATATCGACGTCAGGGAAAAGCCCCGCGTTTGCCAAAAAACTGCGCAAACATCTTGAAAAGGAATTTGGGGACGAATATACCAAGTTTTTGAAGCTGATGGGCGCGATCCGTCAAAAACTTTTAAACCAAGATCACGAGCCCGAGGCCCATAAGCATCTTTTTGAACAGTTGATCGAAAGGGATCTCGTTCAAATGCTCAAGAANNGAATAAGTGGAACCTATATTTCTTGTTGTCATTATATTTTATCTATTAAGCACCATCGGATATCTTATATATCTTTTTCTTCAGAAAGATTTTCTTCAGAAAACCGGTTTTTACCTCCTGGCAACCGGATTTTTATGCCATACGGTGGAATTGGGTTATCAATTTGTTCAGTCAGGACAATTTCCAGCCAGTAACCTTCATGAAACACTCTCATTGGCAGGCTGGACCACCGCCGGTGTTTTCCTGCTGCTTCAATATAAGTTCGGTCTTAAGATTTTAGGAGTTTATGCCGCCCCCCTCATCACCTTTGCGATGCTCATTGCCGCCCGGTTGCCGGACGTGTCGAGAGAAACCCGTAACCTTCTAAACAATTTTTGGCTGATTACGCATGTCGTTGCGATTTTTATCGGCGAAGCGGCATTGGCGCTGGCCTGCGGTGCAGGACTTTTGTATCTTTTACAGGAGCATGCCATTAAATCCAAGCATCGTGGTTTCTTTTTCAAGCGGCTTCCTTCTTTGGAACTGCTGGACCATACCGGATATGCATGCATTGTCACCGGTTTTACCATGCTGACGTTTGGGCTGATCACAGGGTTGATATATGCCAAATCGGTCTGGGGAAGATTCTGGAGCTGGGATCCCAAGGAAGTCTGGTCCGGTATTACCTGGCTCTTGTATGCCGCCCTCCTCCACCAGCGTCTGACATTTGGGTGGCGAGGACGCCGGGCGGCGATTATGGCCATCATCGGTTTTGCGGTCATTTTATTTACGTTTCTGGGGGTCAACTTTTTGTTAAAGGGCCATCACGGAGAATTTACCCGGATGTAAATGGAATTATGGGAAGTAAGTTGGACATCGTATTGCTGGGCTTGAATCATAAAACAGCTCCGGTGGCGCTGAGAGAATGCCTGGCTATTTCAAAGGATGAGACATCCATTGCCCTGAAAGCGTTTCAGGAACTGCCGTCCGTCCGTGAAGTGATGCTTTTTTCCACCTGTAATCGTGTGGAAGTCCTCATGGTTGTTCAGGACAAAATGAATTCGGTGGATGCCGTAAAACTATTTCTTTCCGGCTTGAAACATCTTCCTGTTTCCGAATTTGAAAGATCCCTTTACATTTACGAAGGCGATGATGCCGTCCGGCATGTATTCAGGGTTGCCGCCAGTCTTGATTCAATGGTGGTGGGAGAACCGCAGATCCTGGGCCAGATAAAAGAAGCCTATCATATGGCCACCACAACGAAGACTTCCGGTGTTCTATTGAACAAATTACTCCATCGGACTTTTTTCGTGGCCAAACGGGTTCGGACCGAAACCGGGATCGGGGATAATGCAGTATCCATCAGTTATGCGGCCGTTGAGCTTGGGCGAAAAATTTTCGGAACCTTTGAAGGAAAGAAAGTGCTGCTTATCGGCGCGGGTGAAATGGCGGAGCTTGCGGTGGAACACCTGATTCGAAACAGGGCAGGGGATATCCTGGTTGCCAACAGAACCTTTGAGACCGGGGTTGACCTGGCCATGAAATTTAAAGGACAGGCGATCCGGTTCGATGAAATTGAGGACGCTTTAAAACAGGTGGACATCATCATCAGTTCAACCGGTTCTCCCGATTACGTTGTTACGCGAAATCATGTCAAAGGAATCGCCCGCCAGCGTCACAATCGCCCGCTTTTTTTTATCGACATTGCCGTTCCTCGTGATATAGACCCGGAAATCAACCGGCTATCCAATTCATATGTTTATGATATCGATGACCTTCAAGGAATTGTAGATGAAAACGTCGAGGATCGCAACAAAGAAGCAATAAAAGGAGAAAGGATCGTTGATGAAGCTGTGCTCAGTTTCCGGCATTGGTACGAAAGCCTGGAGGTAATACCGACGATTGTTGAATTGAGGAAAAAGGTTGAAGAAATAGCAAAGGGAGAATTGGAAAAAACCTTGCATGCAGTTAAACATCTTTCGGCTGATGACCTCAATGCCATCAGCAGGATGACGGAAGCAATGGTCAATAAAATACTTCATGATCCAACGATGCTGCTAAAAAGCAGTGGACGACACGAGGACAAATCCGTCTATCTCGACGTTACCCGAAAGATGTTCAAGCTGGATGAATAGTACAAGTTAGATCGCTTCGCTCAAAGCTCATGCAGCGTCCGCTTTTTATCCTTCTCTCTTTGACCAGGCGGCTTTTTTAACATGAGACGGGGTCGGGGAATGGGCCACTGCAAGTTATGGTTTCGGTGCGGGGCTAAGGGAATAGGAATTTTAGACCGCCGAATATAGGCGGTGAAATCCTACAGGGGCGGGCAAACCTTTCGCTAATAAGATTACGTCCCGCTTTCAGGGGGACGTGAGTTTCGCAACATCTTTACACGATTATATTTTAGAAATTAAAAGGGGGGCATAGTGGCCAAGTTTCAAAATGATTTGTTTTTACGCGCCTGCAAACGCTTGCCGGTTGAAAGAACTCCGATATGGGTTATGCGCCAGGCCGGGCGGTATTTGCCGGAATATAGAGCGGTTCGCGAAAAAGCCGATTTTCTAACCATGTGCAAAACGCCTGAACTTGCGACCGAAGTAACATTACAACCCATCGATTTGATAGGGGTTGATGCCGCTATCATTTTTTCCGATATTCTGGTGATTCCCGAAGCAATGGGTATGCATCTTGAAATGCATGAAGGCATAGGTCCTGTGTTTCCGCATCCGATTAGAAATGAAAGTGATGCCAAAGCCCTTAAAAAAATCGATCCGACAGTCGACTTAAAATATGTGCTTGATGCGGTAACCTTGACAAAAAATGAATTAAACCGGCGTGTTCCATTGATCGGTTTCAGCGGATCGCCATGGACTTTATTGGCGTATATGGTTGAAGGCCAAGGATCCAAGACATTTTCAAANNGATACCTGGGGCGGCATTCTTTCCCAAGATGATTTTGAAGAATTTTCTTTGAATTACATTAGAAAAATAATCTCCGAGGTCAAAGGAAAAGGGGTTCCTGTCATTATGTTTGCTAAGGGTGTGCACTATCATTTAAACAGACTTGCTGAAAGCGGCGCTGATGTATTGGGTCTTGATTGGACAATGAATATCGGTGATGTCAGAAAACAGGTCGGAGATAGAGTTGCCCTTCAAGGGAACCTTGATCCCACAATTCTTTATGCCGGTCATGAAAAAATTAAATATGAAGCAAAGAAAATATTACAATCATTCGGTAAGGGAAGCGGGCATATTTTCAATCTGGGTCACGGTATATTGCCTGATGTCCCGCCGGAAAACCTTAAGGCGTTAGTGAATTTTGTTAAAGAAGAGAGTGTTTCTTATCACCTCGATGATAAAAACAACGTTAAAATTTGAAACTCTCAGCTTAGGGAAGAATCACATTGGAGAATAATTGTGTTTGATATCGATATTGATTTAATAAAAAAGTATGACAAGCCCGGGCCACGCTATACCAGTTATCCGACAGCGCCCCATTTTAATGAATCGTTTACCCATGAAGATTATCTTGATGAGATCATCAGGACCAATCAGGGGAAGGGTTTGCCTGATTTGTCGTTATATTTCCATCTGCCCTTTTGCGACACACTTTGTTATTTTTGCGGCTGCAATATGATTGTAACCAGAAGCAGAGACAGGATCAAAAGGTATATTGATTATTTAAAGCGCGAGATAGACTTGATTGCAGCCCATATTTCACATGATAGAAAAGCAACCCAACTGCACTGGGGCGGCGGNNGATGTGGAGGCCGGATGTGAAATTGATCCCAGAGAATTAACCAAAGAACATCTTGCGGCTTTGAGAAACGGCGGCTTTAATCGCATCAGCATGGGGGTGCAGGACGTCAACGAAAAGGTTCAAAACGCTGTTAACCGGATACAGCCGGAAGCGCTGACAAGGAAGGTTGTTGATTGGGTGCGCGAATTGGGGTTCGACAGCATTAATCTCGATTTAATGTACGGACTCCCTTTTCAATCTGCAGAAACTTTTGAACGGACAGTGGATACCATTATAGATATTGATCCCGACAGAATTGCACTGTTTAATTTTGCTTACGTTCCCTGGATGAAAAAGCATCAAAAAGTAATCCGTCCGGAAGACTTGCCTGTTCCTGAAGAAAAACTTAACATTCTCAAGATGTCGACTCAAAAACTGACACAAGCAGGTTACGTGTTTATCGGCATGGATCATTTTGCCAAACCCGATGATGAACTTACGCTGGCACTGAAAGAAAAAAAACTTTACAGAAATTTTCAAGGCTACAGCACCCATGCAGGTACGGATCTTTATGCCTTGGGCATTACCAGCATTAGTCAGTTTGGGCGTATTTACGCTCAAAACATAAAAAAA
Organism: Desulfobacteraceae bacterium; assembly: GCA_003486165.1. Classification (GTDB taxonomy): domain Bacteria; phylum Desulfobacterota; class Desulfobacteria; order Desulfobacterales; family UBA11574; genus UBA11574. Next base: position 4,754 of record DNGT01000108.1, on the reverse strand, counting down.
GAGAAACAGTATCATGTTTCAATTGATAAGGGGATTTTACCGATAGTCAGGGGATGTTATTTGAACGACGATGATCTGTTGCGGCGGCATGTTATTATGAAACTCATGTGTGATTTTGAACTCGATTTTGCTTCAATTGAAAAAGAATTTAACATAGATTTTGAAACCTACTTTGAATGGGGGCTCAACAACTTTGATGAGATGATGGCCGACAACCTTGTATCCATCGAAAACAGAAGGCTGAAGACAACCAAAATGGGCAGGCTCTTGATCAGAAACATCGCCATGAATTTTGACGGTTATATTGAAAGAAAAGAGGATCATGCGCGTTACTCTAGNNTCAGCCTTTTTTGAAAACACACGGCGATTTAGTTTCACTGCTAACATCGGATGAAAACACATCCATGTTATGGGGGTGCATTAAAATATAGGTGCGAAATTTGAGCTATGAATTTAATGGGTTTATATGAATAAATACGCGGTAGTTCTTTTTAACTTGGGCGGGCCGGACTCTTTGGAAGCAATAAAACCTTTTTTGTTCAACCTGTTTAGTGATCGCGATATTTTTAAGATACCGGTTGGACAAAAAATATTTGCAAAAATAATGTCTGTTTTTCGCGCACCGTCAGTGAAGGAAAAGTACAAACGAATTGGCGGGAAATCTCCCATCAATGATTGGACACGATTGCAGCAATCAATGCTTCAGCAAGAACTTCAAAAATTGGTCCCCGGTATCGAAGTGTACGCAGCAATGAGATATTGGCATCCGACAATAAGAGATATCGCCGATAAGGTGACGGAAAAAGCATTTGATAAGGTAGTACTGCTTCCCCTCTACCCGCATTACTCAATAACCACTACCGGATCTTCATTTAATGAATGGAAACGAGTGTATAAAGGAGAAGCCGAAAAGTTAACATATGTATATGATTATTTTGATAACCAACGGTATATTAATGCGTTAAATGAAAGGATAGATGAAACGATCTTACGGTTTCCTGAAAATGTACGGGACGATATTCAATTATTGTTCAGCGCTCATGGTCTGCCTGAAAGCATCGCCAAACAAGGAGACCCGTATCCAAAGCAAATAGATAAAACGGTTGCGTGTGTGATGAAAGCTCGCAATTTTTCGCATGGATATCATTTGTGCTTCCAAAGCAAAGTCGGCCCTGCCAAATGGCTTAAACCGTCAATCGATGAAATGATTAGAGGGCTGGCCGAAAAAAGAAAAAAACAATTACTCGTTATTCCGATTAGTTTTGTATCTGATCATATTGAAACCTTGTTTGAACTCGACATTGAATACAGAATGGTTGCCGATGAAGCAAACATCGAAAATTATATGGTAATGAAAGGGTTAAACAATTCAAAAACATTTGTTGCAGCGCTTAAAGAGTTGGCCGTTCAAGCGCTTCAAAACCAAAGCGTGATAGAATCACAACCTGTTAAAAAAAATGGATAAGGGCGCAATTAACATTACGGTTCTTGGTGCAGGCATATCAGGGCTTGCAACTGCTTTTTGGTTAAATGAGCAGGGATTTGATATAACGGTTCTTGAGTCAAAAAAAGAGCCCGGCGGATCGATGGTCACCAGGATTGAAGATGGTTTTCTGATGGATTATGGACCTAACAGCGGATTGGAAACGACACCATTAATCGGACAGATTGTTGAGCATGTAGGTCTTAAAGGCGAAATGATTTATGCGTTGGAGAAAGCTAACAAGAGATATATTTTAAGAAATAATCAACTTCATGCTCTGCCGACCCATCCGGTTGCTTTTTTAAAAACAAAACTGTTTTCACCTAAAGCCAAGTTGCGTCTTTTGGCTGAACCGTTTTCGAGAAAATCTCATGAAGGATATTACCAAAGCATTTCTGAATTTGTAAAAAGACGACTGGGACAGGAATTTCTTGATTATGCAGTAAATCCTTTTGTTGCCGGAATATTTGCAGGAAATCCTGACAATCTAAGCGTTAAATCTGCTTTGCCCAAGTTATACCGATTGGAAGAATTATATGGCGGTTTATTCAAAGGATTTGTTTTAGGTGCAAAAGAAAGGAAAAAACGGGCAGAACAATCCAAACAAAGCGCAAGGATGTTTTCATTTAAAAAAGGGATGCAAAGTTTTCCCGAAGCCATTGCCGCCAAATTAGGCGGTAAAGTCAGATACGATTGCAAGGTTGAAAGCGTCGTAACATCAGGGCCTAAATTTAAAGTATTATACCGTCATAGCGATAAATCAGAAGAAATTGTTGCTGATATTGTACTATCTACAGTTCCGGCATATCATGCCGCGTCTATTTTTGACGATCAGGAAAATAAATTGGTCGACCATCTGAATGACATTTATTATCCTCCTGTAAAAGTGCTGTATTTAGGATTCAGGAAAGAGGCTGTGGGCCAGGTTCTCGACGGATTTGGATTTTTAATTCCAGAAAAAGAAAATAAAACTTTTTTGGGAGCCATATGGAATTCAGCAATATTCCCTTACCGGGCAACGGATGATATGGCAGCGTTTACACTGTTTGTCGGAGGGGCACGATCTCCCGAACTGTTTGATCATGGGAATGATAACCATATCAATGGCGTGATTAAAGAGTTCAAGGAAATAATGAATATTGGTGAAGACCCGGTATTTATCAAAGAAAAAATGTGGCCGAAAGCCATTCCCCAATACCGTCTGGGATATATTGAACACGAAAGATATTTTGAACAGTTTGAGTCGAACAACCCCGGTATTTTTTTAAGCGGTAATTACAGGGGAGGAATTTCTGTGGGGGACTGTATAAAAAATTCAGAATTGACGGTTAAAAGGATTTGCGAATACATACACCGAAACGCCATTAGATAAGATGATTAGAGATGGCTTAAGGTCAAATAAAAAAGTAGGTGTTAAAAAGATATAAAGTTTCAGGAATCAATAATTGAAAAAAATGGAGGTATCTTCTGAACGATTCAAATATAATATGGAAATTTTTTACATCTGTTAAGCTCTCTGTAGTTCTTCTGCTGTCTCTTGCAACCACTTCGATTGTCGGAACGGTCATCCCGCAAAACGAAAACCCGGCGGCGTATTTTCAGGCATACGGTGAGTTTATTTACAAATTATTTAATGTTTTTGATTTGTTCGATATGTATCATTCCTGGTGGTTTCAGCTGCTGATTATTTTGCTGACCGTAAATATCGTAATCTGTTCAATAGATCGGCTTTCCACTACATGGAAGATTGTTTTTATTAAAAAACCGCCTTTTATTCTTTCAAAGTTCAGGAACCGCGCTGATAATGAATATTTTGTTGATAGTCGTTCGTCTGAACAGTTGAAAGATATCTATGAACCCTTTGTATCCAGAGGCTTTGGATATATCAGGACCGAACAGACGGACAAGGGGTTTTGCATTTTCGCTGAGAAATGGCGTTGGACCCGTCTGGGTGTTTATGGTGTGCATCTGAGCATTGTTTTACTGCTTGTGGGAGCACTTATCGGATCTTTTTACGGTTTTGACGGATATGTCAACATCCCGGAAGGTGATGTGGTAAACAGCATCAGTATACGTAATCCCGGACGGACACAATCTCTGGATTTTGGGATCTTGTGCGAGGATTTTAACGTCAGTTTTTATGATTCAGGAACACCCAAAGAATTTCGTTCCAGTTTAACCATCATTGAGGATGGCAAACCGGTATTTAAAAAAGATATAGTTGTAAACGATCCCCTTCGTTACAAGGGGATAAATATATTTCAATCGAGTTATGGTCCTCTTCCTCCAAAAGAAGCTATGCTGAATTTTACAAGCAGAAAAACAGGGAAAGAGTATAAGAAAAAGGCGTTGGTCGGTCAGCAGATTGATATCCCGGAAGCCGGGGGGAAGTTTGTTCTTAAAGATTATGCCAATTCCTATAAATTCAGGGGCCAAAACATTGGAGAAGCCTTTATCGGGACTCTTACGGATAATAATGGTTCATCCGTTGACATCGTTCTTTCCTTGCGTTTTCCGGATTTTAACCGGATGCAAAAGGGGGATATGGTTGTTTCTGTGTCAGAATACGCTCAGCGTTATTATACCGGTCTTCAGGTGACAAAAGATCCCGGTGTTTGGGTCGTTTACTCCGGATTTATTTTGTTGATAATCGGGTGTTACATAACTTTTTTCGTGTCACATCAACGACTTTGCATCGATATCGAAAAGAAGGGGAAAAAGTGCAGAGTCATGGTTTCAGGTACCGCTAATAAGAATAAACTTGGCATGCAAAACAAGATAAAGAGGATCTCCGAAAAACTGATCGATTTGAAACACAGCCCATAAATCTTAGATCCTAAATAGAACAAAAGACGACAATACAAATAGAGAGGAAATATAATGAACAGTTCATTTTTGCTATCCATCACAACATTTATATACGGTTTGGCGGCTTTTTTATATATCGCCTTCTGGATTTTCAAAAAACCATTGCCGGGTCGGCTGGCAACCTGGACGATCTTTTTAGCGGNNTCATGCGATGGGTGGAATCTTACCGCCTGGGTATCGGGCACGCCCCACTCTCAAACCTCTATGAGTCTTTGATCTTTTTTGCGTGGACCATTGCCGTTGTTTATCTGGTTATTGAGAAAAAGTACGAAAACCGCATCATCGGTGCATTTACGGCGCCGCTTGCTTTTCTGGCCATGGCGTATGCCTCGATGTCCCCAAATATCAGTGATCGAATACAGCCGCTGCTACCGGCATTGAAAAGCAACTGGCTGATTGCCCA
>DNGT01000239.1 GCA_003486165.1 Desulfobacteraceae bacterium | reverse complement strand
AAGGCCCCCGGGATAACCTTTCCCGTCGAATCGTTCATGATGTTGTAAAACAATGGGGAGGATGTCCTTATACGACGCAATCGGTTCAAGAATTCTTGCGCCGATAGAAGGATGCTTTTTAATCATCATGTACTCCTCGTCATCGAGTGCCCCGGGTTTATCGAGAATGCTCAAGGGAATGCCGACTTTTCCGATATCATGAAGCAGAGCTGCCCGATGCAAATCATCCAACTTCTTGGGTGAAATCGCTAACGCAGAGCCAATCTTCAACGCCATTTCCGTAACACGCATCGAATGACCGGCGGTCCAGGATGACTTGGCATCGACGGTACGCGCNNTTTGACAAAAATGGGAAGGATTAGAAACGATTCGATCCCTTGTCCCACAAGGGTCGAAATAAATGACAGCTGGTTTTTGTCCGCGTCAATGATCAGATATTCCGGATGAGAATTCAATGTTTCAAGATCGAAAGGTCTGAACTCGATGGAATTTTCGAATAATTCCTTTCTCTGATCGTAAATGTTGGAATATACCCAGGCAATATTCCCCTTACTGGAATCCATGAGGCTTATGGCGACACTGTCACATTCAAACCAATCGTATATGCCATGGATGATGGTTTCAACGATGATTCTGGCATCCAGTGATGACAAAATGGCGCGATCGATCTCTGCTTTGGTCTCCAATGTTTTGAATTGACAGTTCAACTGATCGGCCATTTCATTAAAATCCATGGCCAGCTCTTCGAATTCATCGCCGCTCTTTACGTCCACCCGGCAGTCAAAATTTTTCATGGCGATCCGGTGAGTTCCTTTTTTCAGCGACTCGAGCGGGACCAGACTTTTTCTGATAGAATAAATGCTTAAAAGCAATACCACCCAAAAGGTCATGAGGACAATAGGCGGGAAAATCGCTTTAAAATGCGACATGGGCGCAAGCACATCTGCTTTGGATTGATTCAAAACCACAGTCCATCCGGGGGAGATGTATTGGGGCTTTAGAAAAACCGTCCAAAAACTTGCCAAGTATTTCTGGTTTTCAAAAGAAAATTCAAAGTGGCCTGAAATCGAATGTCTAAGATTTGAATACACCTGTCGATAAAAAGAATCCGGATATGAAATCGAGGTGAAAAGAACATTTTTCGATTCATCTAAAACACAAAATTGGGTATTCGGTGGGAGTAAATTCTCCTGGTTAATCCCCCACAAATAATCCGTATTGATTTCTCCGATCAAATATCCTTCATTTATATTCTTTGGATCTACCGACATCATCATCAATATGCTCGGTGAAACACCTTCTTGGTTCAATACCGAAATGGCCGTGTAGCCATTTTGAATGTGTTTGATCTCTTTTTCGGTCGGTTTGTGAGTCATGATTATTGTTTTGAAAATGGGTAGATATACCTTTCCTTCGGCATCTACAACTGCAACAGCCTTAAAACGGTTGTTCTGTGGACCATTAAAATCTTCAAAATGAGTTTGAAAGGGCATTTTTGAAGCCTTTCTCAAAGATGATGCGAAAAGTTTCAAACCGGTTTCGAGAAACACCAATCTTTCTAAAACAGACATCCCATGCCCTTTAACCGATCGTTGCAGCCGTTTAATGCTTTCTTCATGGAGTTGTTTGGTGACATTTCTGTACGCGACGATTGAAAGACAAAAAACAGGAAGAAGTGCACAGGAAATAAACATCAAAAAGATTCGCCGGGCGATTTTGCTTTGAAATATTTTCGTATCAAGTTTCATTTGGCAAACCTATATTAATAATTGGAAACAGGCCCTACATATCCACCGTCATTGGCACGAACAATATCGTCCTGAGCTAATTTTGATGTAAACGCAGCTCGAGTCACACCGTCTGGTCCCATGCTGTAAAGGTCATAATCGGAATTGACCGGAATCAAAAAGCGGTCTTTTCGTGCCATACCAATTGTAATTTTAAGGCCACCATTGATTCTTAAGTACCGGTAAGGATTACCCCAGGGGTCATCAACGTCGCTAATGGAGGTCAGATCGTTGAGACTGTTTGGAAGCTGGCCATCATTATCGAAAACAAAAATGGCAATCTGTTTTCCTATCATTCGAATATCTGTGACAGCTATCGCAATTCTGGCGTTATTTTTATATTTCAGATAATTGGGCAATGCGATGGCCGATAAGGTGCCGATAATCGCAATGACAATCATTATCTCAATAAGCGTAAAACCTCTATTGCACCCACTCCGATTAAAATATTTCGAGCATGTGAAAGCGATTGAGCAATTCTCGCGGTTCAACGACGGATTTTTCACTGGATCATTCATATGTTATAAAAATAGACCGGTTAAGCGCATCATGGCTCAAAAAAAAAATACCAAGCACTGTTGGCTTGAATCTTTATTTAAAGATATATCGGCAGGTTTTAACAATAAATTAAGTCAGGAGTCGGGGAGTTTTTCTAAACCATCGCTACATGGTTAATCTTTTTTTAAATCGCATGAACTCGCGGCAAGGGATCTTAAAGAAAGAACGGGAAACTGTCTTTGAAATATCAATAGGTTCTCTGCATTATTTTAAAATTCTTTAA
>DNGT01000170.1 GCA_003486165.1 Desulfobacteraceae bacterium | reverse complement strand
CTGACTGAGCAAATCAGCAACGTCTATAACGCCGATACCGTCATGGGTGTCTAAAGTGGTGAACTGTTTTCGGGGGCAGATGTTAAGCCAGTTGACCAATCTTCGATTACTGTGGTGGTACAATGTGTGCAATACCAGCATAGGAAGGCAAAAGTCATATACCCAATACCCTCTTTCGGCGAGTTTAAGCTGATAGGAATAGTGTTCGTGAACTTCAGGCAGAATGTCTTTATTGAATGCGGAAGCGAAATCGTTCAACCACTCCAGAAGTTCCCAAACCTCCGGTTCTAAAAAGAAGCAATTGGTTCCGATTTTGATCGTGGTATACGCGAAGGCATCAATCCGTATGACTTTTGCATTGCTGCGCGCCAGACGTATCAAAAAATTTCGAAGGACTTCCCTGGTCTTTGGAGATTCCAGGTCCAGGTCAATCTGTTCGTAATCGAATGTGCACCATATTTTCTCTCTGGACCCGTCGGCACGTTCGATAACCGTGTAAGGCGGGCGGGGTTTCCGGGTATAGACCTTGGCCAGATCCTCATCACTGATTTCGCCACTCGGCATGAGCTTGTTGAAACTCAAAAACATATCCGCATACTCTGAAGTTTCGCCCTTTTCCAAATAGTCTTGAAAAAAAAGAGATTGTCTGGAAATGTGGTTGACCATGAAATCGATCATTAAATCAAAATCTTCTCCGATTTTGTTCACATCATCCCACGTTCCGAAATTGGAGTCTACATCATCATAGGTCAATGGCGCGAAACCTCTGTCAGACGATGAGGGATAAAAAGGCAGTATGTGAACACCGCCGACGGCATCTATCAAATATTTTCTGAGTACATAGTGAAGCTCCATTAAATTCTTGCCCAAACTGTCCGGGTAAGTTATTAATTGAACCTGGTTTTGAACGCTCATTGTGCTCAACCTTTTGCCTTTTCGATAAATCGATATTTTTCAATCCCTTCGAGGATTCCGGCGGCGTATTTGCTTTCGGAAAAATAAACATTTCTGGCGCCTTTTAATTTTTCAAGCTCTTTTCTGTAGTTACCCACTACGACGGCCAGAGGCTCTCCACGAAGCATTTCTTCATCGTTGCCGGAATCCCCGCAAACCAGAAAGTTTCCCAGCGGGATTTCCCATTTGTAACTCAAATAACGGATGGCCTTCCCTTTGGAAGCCCGGTATGGAAGGATATCCAGATACTTCTGGCCGGAATAGATGAGGCAGTAACGGCATTTGTTTTTGGACAACAGATCGTGGATCATGCTTATTCGATCTTTACCGGGGGCCATATAATAGCTTATTTTGAATCGACTCTGGTTCGATTCCTCCTGGTATCTCAAAAAATCGAAACGTTTGAGAAGCGTGACGATCTTTTTCCGGTCCCATTGGTTCGATATGTGGGTCTCCCATCCCTGCCCATAATGCAATGCCTTACCATAATAGATCTCCGTACCCACCGATGAAATGATCACGTCGGGATGATGCACGCCGTGTTCATTCAAAAATTCAACGGCGGATGATACATCGCGGCCGGTGGCAACGCCGAAGCCGATATACATTCGATGCTCATTGAGCAATTCGATCAGATTTTGAAGATAACCATTGTTTCCCCCGATCAGCGTGTAATCAATGTCGGTAATTAAAAAATAATTGAGGTTGACCAGTCGCTTTCCTATCGAATCCGATGGAACGGCGACCTGCATGTCCGAGGTTTTTTGTGCTGCTGCGAGCTGTTTTACTTCTTCGATATATTTTTGAGCATGTCGTTCCCAAGTGTAGTACTTACGAACCTTCATGATACCGTTTTTCGAATATCGATCCCACTTTTNNAGGATGCCGTTTTGGCAGTTGGCAATAATATCCTGGGGTCCGCCGTCGTGTGTGCAAACGACAGGAAGGCCGGTGGCGGATGCCTCCAACAGGGTTAGGCCAAAAGGCTCCGTCCATGCCGGATTGACAAACACACCCCTTTTGCTTGCAGCCAAACGATACAGCTCCGGAACTTCATATTCGAAGTTATGCTTTTTGGGAATCGCCATCTTACCGTATAGATCATATTTATCCATGAGCAGTAGCATACGGGTCAATACATCTCTCTCGTTTTCTTCCATTTTCTCGATATCTTTCCGAATTCCTGCAAAAACCGCCAGATTGGCTATGGTTTGAAGTTCTCGGTCCTCGCCGTAAGCTTTGACAAGCCCGGAAATGTTTTTACGTTCGTCCGGTCGAGATAGAGCCAGGATCAGCGGTTTATCGGGATGAATAAAAAAACGGTTCAACTCCTGTAAAATAGAGGCCTGAGCATACATTTCCGCTTCGGACTTTTCACTTTCAGGTAGAATATCGTGATAATAGGGGTAAAATTTATCGAGATTAAGCCCCGGCGGTATAACCTGAAAATCAGGCAGATTGCCGTGTTGATACATGCCATACTGGTCATTAACTTCCTGAGTTGTACTCGTGACAATCAGGTCCGTACTTTTTAGAAGTTCTTCTTCAACGGCAATTCGATGGTCAATCTTGTATTTTTTGTTGATTTCTCCTTCTTTCGCACCTTCGTTCAGGAGCTTTTGTTTTTTGGCCCTGCCCAGGGAATGACCGGTAAACACAAAAGGTATTCCGAAAATGCGTGACATATGCATGGCCACATACCCGGCATCCGGATAATGACCGTGTACAAGATCAGGAATGGTATTTTCACGTTTGATGAATTTAATGGTCTTGTCAATATATTCGTCCAGGTGAGGCCATAAAAGTTCCTTACGGAAGTACTTACGGCCGCCGCACTGAATTCTAACGATCCGGAATTTCTCATTCACTTTTTCAATGGGTTGAGCGTAGTCTTCAGAAACCGTTTGGTCCACAATTAGACGGGTGAAAAGATCGACCCTTTCAACCTCTTTGGCTCGGCTCAAGTAACGACCGAGTTCAATGACATAGTTTACTTGCCCACCCGTGTCCGCATCACGGCCAAGCTCCATCCTTTCGGATCTCAGCAGGCCGTGAATGCTGAACATTTGAATATATAGGCCTTGAGTCGGCATTTTACTCTCCTTGAGCGGACATCGATTGAAATGGCTCATAAAAAGCTTCTGTTTCGGGAATTGCCCCTTTTATCTTGCAGATCGACGACGCAAAGGCAGAGGCGTTTTGTATGATTATCTCTGGCGGCATATTTTTAATAAGACCTGCAGCAAGCATTGCTGCATAAGCATCACCGGCACCAACAGAATCGACAACCAATTCTGATTTTACCGCGTTAATGCTGAAATTACCGTTTCTGGTATATAGATCGCTGCCTTCATGACCTTTGGTCAATGATATGATGTTCAGTTCATATGCATTCAGAAGATGTTGAACAAAACTGTGGCTGTTTTTTTCAAACATCATGAGGCGTTTCAGTTCCTCAAACTCCTCATGGTTTAACTTTATTGCATTTGCCCGTAAAAGCGATTCGGAAATCAATCGATCATTATAACATTCCGGTCGCAGGTTGATGTCATAAAAACCAACAGCCGATGACGCTTTACTGGCAATGATTTTTTGTACATTCTCAAAACCCTGTTGAGATCTCTGTGCCAAAGAGCCGAAATAAACCAGCTTGGCTTGACGGATTAATTTTCGGTGAACCTCCGGTATAAATTCTATATAATCGTAAGCCACATCGGAAGTAATCCGGAATTGCGGCACGCCATACTCGTCAAGTTTGACTGTTACCGTTCCGGTGGGGTGAATATCATCCAGCTGAATATCATTCAGGTCGAATCGATACATCTCCAACAACCCCAGAATTTTTTTGCCGTCGGGATCATTTCCGATTCTCGAGATAAATCGAACGGGAAAGCCGAGATTTTTCAGGTGAAAGGCAAAATTAAAGGGAGCACCCCCCAGGCGTCTGTAAGACGGAAACACATCGAATAAAATTTCACCGACAACTAAAATCATAATACCCCTTATTCATCTTAAATGATACGATCTCCATAGCTGACCAAGGGCTTACGTCCGTGGCCCCGGACTAATTTTTGATAAGGGTTCCCTGTTTTTTACAATATTTTACATTGAGTTGAGATATTACTGCATTTGGTATTTATATCAGGGGTCGGGGAGTT
>DNGT01000172.1 GCA_003486165.1 Desulfobacteraceae bacterium | reverse complement strand
CTACAAAAATGCAAAAAGGCAAAAAAAATCATTTTTGATTCTTAGGATACCCCGTACTTATTTCAGCTGATATCTTTAAAAGTCTTGGGCTTAAAAATTGCCGACATAGTGATTATCATCGCAACAATATTTATTTAGGTATTTCAATCGCTTATTGTCATTGATGCTGATTGCAGAGATATATTTTTTTATTAATAATATTATGATGTCATATCATTTCAACATGACACTTATTGTCAAATGTTTAACAATTTTTGGATATAAATGTTCATTTAGGATTAAAAGAAAAGAATGGGGAGTGTTATCTATTTATTTAATATTTAAAGAAATTTTAGCAAACAAACCGTTAAGGGAGCTGTGGCATTGGTTTTGCTTGCATAGTAATATGGAGGTGCAACGTGATGGATGCAGCTAATTCGGCCCAATTCTTCAAAGGGCAATATGAAGTCTCGGAAGAAGACTTTATGCCATTCGTCGATGAAAAAACAGAACAAGAGTACATCGATAATTATGATGAACCAGGCTATTTTTTCAAGGGTGCAGGCTTTGGTCTTTTATTCTGTCTTCCTTTCTGGATCATTTTATTCTGGCTAATCTACTGATTATGGATAAGCATTTACTTTTTTGAATTTAGATAAAGGGAAAAATTTGAGCCCTTTATTGCATTTCCCTATGGTTAATTGAGCCTTAATTTGAAATATTCATATCTTTACAATACTCCCCAATTAACAAGAAATTTAGCAGAGAAAAGGATCAGAAATGATTAAAAAGATCTTTATTTCATCAATTACTGCATTGGTTCTTATCGGATGTATTGAGAACACTCACAATTTTAAGGTTCGGTTCAATGATATTCAAGGGCTACGGAAAAACGATCAAGTCTATTTTGATAAAACCGCCGTTGGAAAAGTAACAAATATTGAATATACGGATAATGGAAGCTATCTGGTAAGCGTAGCTGTTGAAGATCAATTTTCATCCCTACCTAAAGATACCAGCACTTTTTACATTGATTCAAATCCTGATACTGAAAGCCAAAAAACGTTACGGATTATTCAAATCAGGGATGGTGGTAATAAAATAGAGAAGAGGGCCATCGTAGATGGACAGTCAAAATACGCCGCTATTTACGGCCAGATCGCCAATAAATTCCGCCAAAATATACATGCCATGGAGTTTGAGATAAATGAATTCTTAAATGGATTCCAAAACCTTTCCGAAAGTGAACAGATTATACAAATCGAACGACAGCTGGACAAGATTCTCGCCGAAATAGATCATTTAAGTGTGGAAATGAGACATAAGTTTAAGACAGAAGTTTTGCCAAAGATTAACGAACAGATTGAAAAATTAAGACGTCAGTTAGAGGTACTCGGTAAAGAAGAAGAACTTAAATACGTTGACCAGAAAATAGAGTCCATCTATGCAGAGCTTTAAATGTGATTTTTGAAACATAACATTAGAGTCTATAATTTATTTTTAAGTTTAATACGTTTGTATTTCAATATTGAAGGGTAGCAGAAAAATGAAAAAAATACTTTCAATATTTGCGGTTGGAGTTTTCATGATGACCTTGTTTTCATGTGCAGGAGCAACAAGACAACAAAAAGGAACAGCGACAGGTGCAGCGATTGGTGGAGTTATTGGTGCTGGTCTCGGACAGGCAATTGGCAGGGATACGAAAGGAACCCTCATTGGAGCAGGAATCGGTGCTGCTCTCGGGGGAATCGCCGGAAACCAAATAGCTGCATATATGGACAGACAGGAACAAGCGCTTAGAGGTGCTATGGCCGAATCAGATGCCGTAAACATCCAAAGAACCCAGGATGTTTTGATGGCGACTTTCAAGGGCGATATCTTTTTTGACACTAATTCTTCAACCTTGAAACCAGGGGCATATAACGAGATTGATAGAATTTCTAAGGTGTTGAACAATTACCCACAGACAACAATAAAAGTCGAAGGTCATACCGACGCAACAGGCCCGGAGGATTACAATCAGAGATTGTCTGAAAAACGAGCCGAAACTGTCAAAGATGCACTGATAAAAAAAGCTGTGGACCCAAGGAGAATAAATGCAGTTGGTTATGGTGAGTCAAACCCCATATCTTCAGATGATGCAACGAACAGACGGGTGAGCATTGTCATTGCACCTATACAACAAGGATAATCAAATTTAAACATTAGTGAGAGAAGAATAATAATGTATTCATTAATACAAAAGAGAAAAGCCATCGCAATATTGGTTATTGTATCATTTAGCACTTTATGCATTATTTCAGCGCCAGCCCAGGCAAAAATGATAAATACAGATGAAATTTTTAAGCAAAGCCAATACGATCTTTCGAGCAAGAGTATAAATACATTTTTAGATCGTTCTGAAATTCAAAAATATTTAGTCGCCTGGGGAGTAAGTCCTGAAGAAGCTAAAGCTCGGATAGATAGTCTTACCGACGAAGAAATTGAAAACATTGCATCCAGAATAGACCGTCTGCCGGCAGGGGGCGATGGATTAGGTACAATAGTTGGAGCAGCACTACTAATATTTATCATATTACTAATAACAGACATTCTGGGTTTTACAGATGTCTTTTCTTTCGTTAAAAAGTAATAAATAAAATCTACCTCCGCTTTCATGATGTTTTCCCTTTTCAAGTTCTATGATCTGCTTCATGGACTTCTCAACGGTTACAATATGCTCATTAATTATTCTAATTCGCATTTCATCGTCATATATTACACAAGGAATTTCACAATGAGCAAAGGCTTGGACGGAAAGAATAAGGATAAACAACCAACCAAAATTTGTAATAAAATCTTTTTCATAACAAAATCCTCCTTTAAATTGTTTTAGATAAAATATACTCTTCTTTTTTCCTGACATCTGTTGCTGAGTATTCTCCGAAAATTTGAAGGATTCTTCCCTCGAGAATTTGATTGTCTGTTTATTTAGTCTTAGATTATTTTTAAACGGAGATTTTGGAGCGAAATCAAATGTTGTGCTTTCTTACCAGTATCTGGACTTTAAAATTGTTTAACAGAGGTTGATATCTGTAAAGATTTTAGGCTTGAAATTCAGGTGATATATTGCAGATACATTGAATTACAAACGAGAATGTTCGACCCCAAGATACGGTATTCGGCTGAAGGCTCTATATCATTTCAATTTAACTTCACACTGCGCAACATGATGGCATCTTCAGGGCAGACCTCATGGCAGCAGAAACACCTTATGCATTTTGAATAGGTTACCTCTGCCATCTGGTCTTTTACCTTTAATGCATCTTTAGGACAAATGCTTTCGCAATCCCCACACGCTGTGCATTTATCCGTAATAACGGGGCTTTTTCTTGGAGGTTTTTTGCCGATTAATAGATGATCGGCCGTGTTTGGTAGTATGAATCCTTTATAGGAAACATCCTCGGGTCTCTGGATCGGATAGTCAATCCTCTCAGGCCACAAACCGCGAACTTTAGCCCTTTTAAGTACCGGTATGCCCACGGGCTCGACGCCCAAAATTTTGCATATAGAAATGTCCATGGCCACACAATCTGTTGATGCAAGAACCAGATCCATCTTTACGGGATCTCCGCTTCCAGGTCCCTGACCCTGCATTCCCATTATACCGTCCATGATATATAGGTGTGGCTTTACGATGGTAAGAATATCAAGCATTATGTCCGCAAAGCTAACTCTTCTTGGGAACTGAGCATGATATTTGGCCTTGGTAAGACCGGGAACGACACCATACATGATCTTGCAGGCCAGTGTCATATATTGAAAAGAGTGGGTTTTAAGTTTGGGCAGCGCAATAACTTTATCGGCATTTAACATATAATTACAGATGGGAGACCTTTGCAATCGTTTGCCCCTGGGGATATCAAGTTTCTTGACGCTTGTATCAAAGTTCAGAGGAATTTCTTCTTCGTCTGCCAAATTCCCGAGACCTGAACGCTCATAGGCCTTGATAAGATTTCTTTTGGAAAAGGGTCCTGCAGGGGAGTCTCCTATATACGGTTCTCCTCCTGCTTCTCTTACAGCCTTAGCCACAGCCCTTACAAATTCAGGGTGCGTGGTCACGGCTTTTTCCGGCTCTTTGGCAGATAATAGATTAACCTTGAGGAGAACTTTTTCGTTCTTTTTAACAAACTGCTCCATCCCCCCAAGGGGTGCAAGGAGGGTTTCAATCCCTGGATCTGAATATGTGGCTTTAATAATGCTGACCTTTGCCATTTCTTTACCCCTCTACCAAATGGATTTTACTTGGTTAATCATGCCCCCTTCCCCGCATAGCGGGATCTTCACCTGAATCAACTCTAATCGGTTTACATATATCATCAAAATGAAAAGAGCAAACCCCTGAAAAATGGGTTTGCCCATGTTGAAAACGATATCACAATAGTTTTAAGGTATAAAAAATTCGAGATAAATTGCCAAAGGTTCCGTTACCCAAAATGTCTGTGATGGAGTCATTAATAAATGGTTCTGGATTTTTTAAATCGATTACGTTATCTTTGGCCATGGTGTGTGTATCCTTTCATTTTGATGATTCAAAGTTCCGGGCAATTGCCAGGAAAACAATCACCCGGAGGATGCACCACCTAATCCTCTAAACACAACTATTAGCTATAACTCTTCAGAACATCAATGCAGCTTTTTAATCCTGTAGCATATCTCGCCATATTTATAGCCATTCCGGCAATTTGAGCCAAAGATTGGACAAAATTCACCTCTTCCATTGTGAACTCCCAAGAATCAGACATATACACACGCATTGCCCCTATTAAATTGCCACCGACCACGATAGGCACCGATATTAGGGAAGCAATTCCTTCTTTCTGGAGTTCATTAGGATCTTTAATTCTTGGATCATCCATAACATCATAGATCACCATAGGCCCTTCCTTCAAAAATTGGGCCTTGGAGCGCAAGACACTTACAGGGTCTTTTTTTATATACTCATCACTCAACCCGTATGATGTTTCCAACTGCAGTTCATTGATTTTAGGATTGATCAGAAACAAAGAACACCCCTTGGTACCCATAGCTGTTGTGATGCTTTCTACCGTCATCAGAGCAACTTCTTCCGGGTCCTTGGAATGAGAGATGACCTCCGTAATCTTTAGCAGTGTTTCATAATTTAAGCGGTTTTTTTTCATGATTTTTCTCCTTTAAAAAGGTCATTGGAAGGTCTTAAATGTCCTAAACTTTTTGGGAGATTATTTTAGATTCTCAAGTGAATAAACAACATTCTGTCAGGAGCAAGGCATGCACATTTTGAGGGCTTTCTCCAAAGTGCAATCTCAAGAATTGTCTTTTAATCATTGAAATGACAAAATATCACCTATACAGAAATGAATCAAGATAAAGGTCAGATTCAGTTTTCGCATTCATTTATTAAGCATTATTCATATTATTAAGCATTCTAAATGTCAAATGACAATATTACAATAATTCAGATGTTTATATGATACAATATCGTATTTATTGATTGGGTAAATCGATAGAAAGGCGAGGAGTGTTGATTACATGTATCTTACCATTAACTGTCCAGACCTAAACTCGATTTGACAGAATAGCAAGCAGGGTCAATACATCACTTGACAGTTCGATTTTCAGAATTTGATATCACATCCATTAAACGGCTTTTGGAATTACAGATATATAGACATGATGTTTGAAAGTTAAGAGGTCTGCTCCTTGCGACGTGGGTTAAGCTGTGCGACCAATAGCGGTCAAAACGGCCAAGAGCCATAACCAAGAAGGCAGACCATGAAACAAAGATTATTGTATGTGGGTTTAGATGTCCACAAAAAAACGACAGATGTTGCCATTGCAAGCGGCCGATCAAACGGGAAGGTGAGGTCTTATGGTAAAATTTCAAGCACACTCGATGCGCTGAGCAAGTTGATTAAGAAGCTACAAGATGGCGATAAAGAACTGCGAATTGTATACGAGGCAGGACCATGTAGCTATCAGATATATCGTTATCTTGATGCTAAGGGTATTTACTGCAGTGTAGTGGCCCCTTCAATGATTCCGCGGCGAAGTGGTGATCGGATTAAAACCGACCGTCATGATGCGATTAATTTGGTACGATTGTTTCGTGCCGGTGAATTAACCAGCATCTATGTGCCGATACCTGAGGATGAAGCCATCCGGGATCTTCTTCGTTGCAGAGATTGGCGATATGAAACGATTCCAAAGCCCTAAACGATTGATGGCCTATCTGGGACTTATTCCATCGGAACATTCAAGCGGTAAAACCGTGCGGCGAGGTCCCATTACCAAAACCGGTAACAGCCATGTCCGACGAGTTTTAATTGAAGTGGCATGGACTTATAAAATGCAGGCCTGAGCATCTAACATACTTCTTAAGCGGCAAAAAGAATTACCCAAGAACGTTTGTGATATTTCCTGTAAAGCACAGACCCGAATATGCGCACGGTATCGGCGGCTATTTGCAAGAGGAAAGTCCAGACAAACCGTGTTAACCGCAATTGCAAGGGAATTAAGGGCGTTTATTTGGGCAATCGATAAAGAAATACAGTTGGCGGTTTTATGAAATGATTTTTACCAGTTTCCCTGAAGGGGTGTTACTTCGGAAAGGAGAACCCTCGTTCCTGCTATGGGAATCTGAAACTCCCGATTATAGACAGAGGAAGCTCCGCGACGAAAACAAGTCTTGCGGTACCCAACCCGCGTATATCAGCATGATCATCCGTCGCTATTAAGTCGCGCTTCTTCAGGGAGTCTTTTTGATATCGAAAAAACCTACCTTGAACAAGGGGTGGATAACTGTTTTCTTGTTGACACTTTCAAATATATTAGCAGCTATCAAAAGTGTGGATAATAAAAAAGACAGAGCCATTTCTGACCCTGCTTTTAAGGAGAGATTAAAACTAACTGCTGATTTCAATCGGAGTACTCCCACTCAAATTCCAAACCCTTCCCGGTTTGAGATCATTAGCACTAATATCCTCCGAGAAATCTATACCGTTGCCAAATTCTGGGTCAAATTTAATCTCAACTCTATAATCTTGATTGGGGACAAGCCAGTATATACTAAATTTTGTCGGACCAGTGTCAGATTCAGAAACCTCAATCTTGGTGTACTCTTTATAGCCTCCTTGAACACCAGAGTTGGGAATAAATACCGTCACTGCTGCATTCTGGCCAACAATAAAAGATCCTTGAGCAATCTCTCCTTTAACAGTTGCAGCCTCAGCAGCCCTAACAATGTGTAACACTGGATTGAGTTTGTATGAAGGTTTTCCAAAAGGGTCAGTTACAACAAGAGACTGACTTAAATCAAAATCTATTATGAGATCTACTGCTTCTGGTTTGTTCACATCTAAAATAAAATTCTTATCAGTCTTCAAATGTTCTGGAAGAATAATAACTGGAGAGTCAGTAGTCGGGTCATCATCAAATCTGATTGTTGCACTCTCTATTATTAGTCTTATTTGAGAATACTTTCCATATTCAAGTAAGACAGATGGAACTATTTCAGTTATTTTGCCATTATAGAATTGCAGCAAATCAATAACATAAGGAGAGTCTCCTGCCAGTGGCAACGATATCCAACCACCTCCCGATTTATGAACTAAGACATCTGTAAAGGTTATCCATAAATTTGTGATATTCCCTGCTCCCTCTGGAAGCAATGGATTAGCATCCGTGATATGAACTATCACTTCACCGTATCCTATAGAGCCACCACCACCTCCACAGGCTACAATCATCAGGAACAAAAAGGCAATTGTAAGAAAGATTAACAGCTTATGGAGTTTCATGATTTACCCTCCACATAGATTTGTCATACTGCTTAACCAACAATAATATATGCAAAAATCATGCAGGATCAAAGAACCATTCCGAAAAGGGGAAATATGTATAGATTATAAATGGTTAGTCTGTATGGTCGATTTCTCAGATTGCCGGTATGTGAAAGACAGATGACAAATATTGTTAAAATAATGACTGTATTTGGCATGTCTTCCAAACTTCCGATACAACAAAAAGGAAGATAACAGGGAGGTGAGGGGACTATTCCAATTACAAGATTTTTAAACACTCCATATGACATTCTCTGTCGAATTGAATTGCAATACCGTGAGGGGTTGAACGGACCAAACTTCCTTTACATCCATTTAAACATCTCACTGATTTAAGCACTTGACTTTTGCTAGTTGGGAAGGTCAAAGTCAGAATAAACCTTGTACCTTCTGGAAAAGAAGTTAGTATAGGTATGAATGTACCTGAGGCAGATATATCTTTTAATGTCAAATCTAAAACTTGTTTCCCGTTGGTAGTTATCGTTTCCAGTCTTACAGGGAATGGAAAAGATAACCTTTCATATTCACGTCTTTCTTTCATTTATGAGATCCTTCTATGCTATCAATACCCCTTTATTGAACTGATAAGATTCAGTTCCTGCCAAAAAGGGATTAACTGAAAAAATAAGTCTGAATGTCTGGATGTCAAATAAATATTTAGACCCTGGGGGGTTCTGGCACGGGGGTTTCCAGGGTCTTTTTCAAGCACGACCTCATATATACATATAACCTCACACACAAATTTTCTGGATTTTTCTGATTTTAATGGTCAGCAGGGGAACCTATCCATCAGTTGATAGTCCAATTTTCGGGGTATGATATCACAACCCATTGAACTGTGTTCATATTTACAGATACATTGCCTGGACTTTAAGATTGTTTAACAGAGGTTGATATCTGTAAAGATTTTAGGCTTGAAATTCTTCCGATGCAGATATCAACGGCGATAACGTGTCGATAACCCGCAAAAAACCAAGCGGCCAGTACCATTCAAAGCCAATCCCCGCGACCAGATTAATCAACTAACAGGCAACATGGACGCGTTTTTTGTCGGGCTAATTGCATTGTTGGGCGCCATTGAGCATAAATTATAAGATTATAGAATTTACTTTTAAGGCTTATATAATCCAGCCTCATTCGCACCCTGCAAGCCTGCTCTGTACAATCGCTCATCGACTGTTGACAAACCAGCTATCATCTTTGGCGTTAGCAAAAAGAATCTCCTAATTTCGTCCAATCGTTGGGCAATCCGTTTCATGGACTTATCACTTACCATCCAGTCAAATTTGTCAAACGTTTTAAGATTTAAAGGTAAGGTGTAACCTCGTAATGTCTTTTCACGTTTGATATTATAATATTGATCAAAATACGATAAAACTAATTCACGAAGATTACGATGAATTGGTTCTCGGAACCGCAATCCGACAAAGTTTGATTTAGCAATTGCCCCCCAATGCCCATCCTGTTTATACAAAGCTAGGACATGGTCATCATCACGGCTATCAGGAATCATATCCAGAATTAAAGGCGGAAAACCTATTTGGCGTAAAGCAGCCGCAGCGAACAAGGCTCCATCAAAACAATTAGCAACACGATCTCGGAGAACTTGTAATGGGCAACGATAAATAGATTCGCTGCTATATGGGATTGCATCAAGAAAGGCTTGAATCTTATTTGGAGAATTCAGTTTAGACATCGTTTGTAGTTCTTGATTATTCAATGCTTTGTCAAAAGAAATGTTTTTAAACACTCAGAACCTCGATAATTAGATTTATGCAATATAGATAAGTTTGAAATGGCCGCCTAACTATTATTATACGTCCTAATAAAATGGAAAAACACTTAGGCTTATGGACTCTTGAGCCTTACGGCAAAATGCAGATACCTTACCAGTATCTGGGCTTTTCACTACAACAATTGATATACCGATATCATATTTTTCCGATGTCAATTTGGTAAATCCTGATTTTACAATTACCAATATCTCCATATGATGACAAATATAATTAATGATATGTATTTTACTTAAACTCACATTCCCCATAACACTGTGTTGGTGTGATTTCACCATTAATTATAATATTTCTGCTAAGAACTGACTCACCACTAGAATCAATTGCGGTAGTTATAACACTACCTGTTCCTGTAATTTCAATAAAAGAAATACTCCCCTTAACCCCAGATGGGATCACTCTAACTCTATCTTTACCTTCATTTCCTATAACATGAGCTATACCTTTAACTTTATCTATAATGAATGTTAGAACCAATTTTTCTTTTAATTTGTAGTTTCCATTTTCATCACTATAGCTGTCATAGTTGCAAATTATGGTTTTAGTTTCACCATAAGTGAGTATTGGCATACAAACAAGAATTAAGAAAATAAGCAGAATATTCTTCATGTCAAAATCTTCCTATTAGTTACGTTGGCAGAAAGCACAAATTTGTTTCTATCATTCATATACTGTCAAAAGCTTCTTTGCTTCTCTCACTGGTATTCTTTTTCCATTTTTGAAAGCAACTACAAAAGCTCCAGCGAATCCCTTGCTACGGCATTCTGACTGCAAAACAAATGCCGATTTTAAATCTTCTTGGTTTCCTACAGTATATTTGTATAGCCCCTTGTCTTTATATTCCCATACATTTTTTAGTCCCTTAAATTGTGGNNTTACCTGCCTCTGAAATTACTTCTATTTCAGATAAATCCTTCTTTGGTTTCGCTTGTACAACATCACTTCCTTTTGTTTTTTGTTCTTCCGCTAAAGATTTCGTTTTTCTGATTGTTTCATTCATTTTTTTTCTTAATTCATCAATTTCTTTATGCTCATATTCCATTTTTGCTTGAAGTTTTGGAATAGATTTATTCTCAACATCATTTATTGCAGGTGAATTATTTAATTTGGATTCTATATCTTCCATACGTTTTTGTTTTGTCTCTGTATTTTCTTTAACGCCTTCAAGTCGTTTATAGATTTTCATATTATTTGCTGCCTGAAATTCTCTTTCTGGTTCATTCTTATTTATAGTCTTGATAGTTATATCTCGCTTTATATTTAATTTATTATTATAATACATACTATATAATAGATTATTAGCAGATGGGATTAAAAAGAAAATCAATAATGTTATTGTTGATACAATTGAAAAGGATGTCCAAATATTTTGAAATAACTTAATATACAATATCAAAATGAAAGGAAAAAGGTATACTGCTGTAATAGCAAATACAACCGAAGCAATTAATAAAAGAGAATCATATGTATACTGCTTATCGATAAAGAAGTAAAAACACCAAATGAAGTAAAAACCTAAACTAAATATATATCCTGAAAGTAATATAGATAATGGAGTTTTTGATTTCTTATTCATATAAATCATTTCTATTTGAACATTTCTGCAAACTCAAAATAAATGGCAAGATTAACTGATTCAATATTGCAAAAAATATGCAAATTTAGACGGTTTTGAAATATTAGTTTGAATAACAGTTGGTTATATAAATAGCCTTAAAAAGTTAGTATGCAAAATCAAAGTAAAAACCATATAATTGTGGGATAAATTACATAAAAAATATGACATTAGTTACACAATATTTTAAAATAAACCAATTGGTTAAATACTAAATAGTAGCGGTATTTTTAGGGATGAAATTGATGTAATTATAGAAAAGAGAGTATGGTCGATTACAGATACAAGAAGACCAAATATCACTGAACTTTGATGAGATTATCTTATAAAATTCGGACTTGTCAAAATTACATATCCTTACCATAATGACAACCAAAGGTTGATCAACTCCGATTACATATATCGTATTTCTTACANNAGAACTGGGATGGTTGATATCACAGGTTTTTTGAGTCTCTAATTTTTGACGATAAGTTGGAGATAGCACAAGTTTCATTTTAAATGTAACCACCTCAACATCTTGTGTGTTCATACAAATGTGAAGGCCGAATACAAATGCTTCAAACGGCCTGTCCATTCTATAAAATAATTATATTCTTTGACTGTTATTATTCCTGCATCATTTTCTTAGAGTTCATTCTCCTATATTATTGCTCTCATCTATTATTGAATTGGAGCAGAGTAGGACAATGTCAGGTGGAACTTTTTGTTTGATGTCTTTTTTTGTGTCCACATCCACCGGCATGTCTACCACAGGCATGTTCTAAAGTAATTTCTGGCATTGTGTTATTTTCAAATAATTCAATATTGTTATGAACTGTGCCTTTTGAAGCCTTATAAACTTTGATTCCCATTCCATTTAATTTATTTATAGCACCTGCACCAATGCCACCAACAACGATAATATCAACCATTTTCCCACCTAAAGTTTTTAAGGGGCTGCACATACCGTGGTCATGACTTAAGTCTAAATTTTTAATTTTGTCAATTGACTTTGCTTCTGTATCAAAAACGACAAACATTGGAGCTGAACCAAAATGATCGAACACTTCACTATCTAATCCCTTATCTGATTCAACTGGAAAACAAATTTTCATTTTCAAACTCCTTTTGATTTATTTTTCTAAGCTAAATAATATTATGGGACATAAACGCTTCGACAAACGAGTACGATTAGAGTCCAATAAAATTAGTAAAATCTGTGGCCCCATCTCGCCCCTCGATTACGAATGGAGGTAATTTGCAATTTAAGTAATATGTTGAGTTTCTATCGAGGGGAAGATGGGGCGCTAATGTATTCCTCTTGTTCATCTGAAGTTTTATTGAATAAAAAGATAAATGTTGTAAGGGGAGAAGAAAGCTCTTTAATCTCAACTCCAGTCTATTTCCCGACGAAGATCTAAAAGTCATAATCATAACTTTCATCATGGGGCGGTTTAATATTTTTTATCATCACAACGAGATCCATGGGCATGTTTTCCCTATCTTTGACCATATTTGGGATACACGCTTCCAGATTAAACCCCTCTTTTTTGAAGGTTATTAATGCTGATTCGTTAACCTCAGGAATTTCGGCAACGAGTTTTTCTATTCCGAGTCTGTAAGCGATGTGCGAGAGTTCTTGGAGTATCATTCGTCCCAGACCAACATTCCGATAGTCTTTATGCACAAAAATCCGTACAGTACCCAGGTGCCATTTCCATCCGAACTTTCGCCGATTAATGGTAGCATCGGCAATGATGACGTCATCCTTTAGAACAAGTATGGGCAGCGTCTTTCCATAATCAAGATTCTTTGCCCATTTTTCGACAACGAGTCTGCTTCTAACATCATCGCGCAAATATCGCACTTCTTCTCTGGAGATAGCTTTAAAAAATTCATACAGAGCACCCTGGTCTTCTGCGACCATAGGACGAAAAAGAACTTTGGTTCCGTCCTTGAGTTTTGCTTCTTTTTGATAAGTGTACAGATCAATTTTCGGATAGATGTTGGTATCCAACATAAGGATCACCTCCTTCCAAGCTTTTAAGTTGGATTAATAGACTTCTCTCCCCTACGTGACTCTTTGCTTTTTCGAGTTTGAACCTGATCTCTGAGCTTGTTTTGCTTTGAGTCTGCTCGGACTCGACCTTTTTTGAAACCTTCCAATTGATGGCTTTTACATCCTGGCATGAAAAATTTTGAAGATAGTAGTGTTCCTCTTTGGTAAGCTTCTAAAGCGTCCTCAACTGAACCGGATATGCCTGATATAACCTCAATTCCAAATGCCTTAAGCATGTCAGACAATTGGCGTGATACAGCGCCGCAAATCAGAACTTGGATATTAAGATCACGTATAAAATGACCTCTTTTAGATATATCCTGTTTTAAGAGATACATTTCAAATCGAGAGGTTTTTTTTTGCATATCGTCGTCTATAATCAGCAATTTAGATGCTGTATCCAGAACTGGTGAAATCTTTTCGCCCCAAATCGAAATTGCTATTTTCATGATACATTACCTTCACCCAGCGATCTGATTAGTTCATATGTTAAGTTATCAATGATATTTATTCCCCATCCCAGCTCCTCTAGCTCCTGGTCAATGGTTGTTATTGTGCAAACTTCTCGATTTTCTATTATGCCCAGAACATCCTTAACGAGTTCTGGAATTTCTATGGGCAAAAAACCTTTCATTTGAAATCTCAGAACCAAATGGTTTAATTTGTCTTTCATATTACTGCTCCCTATATATCCTTTTATTTTTTGTTGATATTGCTTTTGATATTTAGGGAATCTCGGAAAAGTTTTTGCAAAATAATTAAACTAACTACTTGTAGAGCATCTTTCGTGCCACGTTATGAAAAAAATAGAGAATTGTCTGTAAGCTGCTGGATTAAGAAATAATTTTGTTAAGAGGCAAGATTTGTGAAAAAAGATTTATGACTTTTGGTATTTCATTAATGCAATACTAAGTGTTGCATTTGTGCAAATCTGCAATGTTCGAACATCGTTTATTTTTTTGATCGGCCGTTCAGATTTGGAACTCTCAGATTTAGACGTTTTATTTTTCGCCAAAGGGTACTCGGATGAATCCCCATTTGTGTTGCAGTTTTTTTTCGGTTCCAGTTATTTTTCTTTAGTGTTTCTAAAATAATATCTTTTTCTATTGTTTCTATCGAAAAGACCTTTTTGTTGGTCTCCTTGTTTACGATTTTATTATTTCTGTCTGGAGCTCGAAGAAGATTTTCAGGAAGGTTTTTGATTGTGATTAGGCTATTTTTACACAAAACTGTGGCATACTCGATGATATTTTCCAGTTCGCGAATATTACCTGGATAATTGTAGGCCATCAGAATGCTCATAGCTTCGGGAGATAGGCCATAAATTTCTTTCCCACTCAGTTTACTATATTTATTGACAAATTTTTCAACTAGGAGTGGGATGTCTTCTTTGCGGTTTCTTAACGGAGGCAGAACAAGTTTAACAACATTTATCCGGTAATACAAATCATCTCGGAAGAAACCTTTTTTAACCATACCCTCCAGATTTTTATTGGTAGCCGATACAACGCGAACGTTGGCTTTTTCGGACTTTGTGGCGCCAAGCGGCTCATAGACTTTGTCTTGAAGAACGCGCAGAAGCCGCACTTGAAGCAACTGGGATATGTCTCCAATTTCGTCCAAAAAGAGAGTTCCATTTTCGGCCATGGCTAATCGTCCGGGTTTATCCTTCTTTGCATCTGTAAAGGCACCTTCCTTATAACCAAAAAGCTCGGACTCGAGAAGCGTGTCGGGTAAAGCGCCACAGTTAACAGTAATCATCGGTCCGTTTTTTCTATGACTGAGGGAGTGGATTGCCTTTGCAAAGAGTTCCTTTCCAGTACCGCTTTCCCCTTCAATAAGGACCGTGGTATCACTATCAGATATTATTTCCAGCATTTCAAACAGTCGCCGCATTTCCTTGTTTTTACTGATGATGTCCAAAAAAGAATACTGGCTGGTCAGCTCCTTACGCAATTGTTCTATTACACTTAAATCACGAAAGGTTTCTACTCCTCCGATCACCTTTCCTCTTTTATCTCTTAAAATAGCTGTAGAAATACTGACGGGAATCCTTTCCCCTTTCGAGTTAACAATAAAAATGGGTTGATTCACTATTGAGTTGCCTGACTCGATAGTCTGACGCAAAGAACATCGTTGCTCACATATACTCGCTTTGAACACCTCCCAGCAATATCGACCGATTGCCTCCTTTTTACTGATACCGGTTATCTTAATGGCGGCGCGGTTGAATGAGGTGATCTTCCAATCCTTATCAACAGTAAAAACTCCGTCAGCGATACTGTTCAAAATGATACGTGTCTGATTCTCGATGATTTCCTTCATAGTTTTAAATTAGGCCTGGTGACTTCTAATGTCAATAAATAGATCTTTATCTTCCTCACAGGATATAAAATTTTATTTATTTAAACTGGAGAACTCTACCAGCCATAGGTTTAAGATGAGATTTCGGGGGAATATGGTTGTTCAATTGGTCTATTGGATTGGTTTGCAATCTACGACACTCAATAAGAATGTTTTTTAAATATTTCTCATTCAAAAAATAAGGTTGGGGCCATATATTGTGGTACATCTTTCAACCTAAAACTTTTGATATATTGAGAATACCTTATAAAAATTGGATTTGTCAAAGATAGTATTTCTGTCCAAAATGAAACTTAAGCCTGAGTTGTGATATGGTATTACGGTATCTCAGGAATTTCAGATGTTTGATATTAGGACAAAATTGCAGTTATCACCAGCCTTGTTTGTTTAACTACGCATTCTATATTTCAAAAACGAAGCTCAGAAAAAATTATGTCTAGCAAAAATAACTTTAATTTCCCAAGAAAGGGCTTATCGTTTTTCGAAATTACAATTTTTGAAAACAATTTCAAGCTCAAGGTACACATAGATGATTTGATTGTGTTTTTCTAATGATGTATACTTTTTATTTTCTTGCATTTTGTACAATTGTTGGTGATATTTTCTCTAACCTGATAATATTGTCGCCGTTTTAAATACTATCATCCGTGCTCCTCAGGAAAATCGGGAGAATTAAATTATGAAAACCTTGGCCAGTAAGTTTTTTATTTTTATTATCATTCCGGTGGTATTCATATTTTCGGCATTGTCTCTTTCAAGCTATATTCTGGTGCATAAACTTCTGCTTGATCAGATGAAAACGTCCGGCCAAAATTTCCTAAGGGCTTCGGCAGAGCAGATTTCAAGTCGAATCATCCAGGTNNGCTCAAAGATCTTCTCGGTGGAGCGGTGACATCAGTATTCATGGGATTTCCTGACGGAAAAATTATTCGAGCAAAAACAACATTACTGCCTAAGGATTATGATCCTCGAAAAAGGCCATGGTACCTCGATGCATTGCAGCAACCTCCTGGTATTCTGGACGGCATTACAGCTCCTTACCTGGACGCCAGCACCAAACATCCGACTATCACCATATATCATAAAGTTCTAAATAATGTAGGGGCACTGATGGGCATTCTTGGGGTGGACGTGGATGTTGCTATGGCCTCAAGTAATTTGATCACCAACTTTCCTGCTCTCGAGAATGGACAAAATATATTGGTGAATACCGATGCCGTTGTCTTGCTCCATCCGGACAATACCAAAGTGGGATTGGATATCGCTGCTACTGGCGAAGAGTTGGACATACAGCTATCCGAGGATATAAGAAACCCAAACCTGAACCATAAACAATATGTGGGTCGGCGGATGAACCAAGAGTGGTACATAGGATTTTACCGCACTAACGACGCACGAATAACGTTGGTTTTAAGAGTACCAGCAAAAACCGTCTTGAAACCTCTCCACCAGCTGACGTTTCAAATGGCAGCACTCGATTTATCGGTTATATTTGGCCTTTTCTTTCTGTTGGTGGTTGTTAGCCGAAAAATTTCACGACCCATTATTGACCTGAAAGACTCCGCCCTTCAAGTTACTGAAGAAGGGCCTTATCGTGATGCTATTGAAGTAAAGAGTCGTGACGAGATTGGCCAATTAACGGCAGCATTCAATGAGATGATGGAAGGATTGCGCCAAAGGGATTTTATCCGGGACACATTTGGCCGATATGTGACCAAAGAAGTAGTGGAAGAACTTTTGGACACATCGGATGGCCTAAAATTGGGAGGTGAAATCAGAGAAGTAACCCTTATGCTCAGTGATCTGAGAGGGTTTACTCCTATTTCCGAACATTTACGCCCTGACCAGGTCATTGAGATTTTAAACAGTTATTTAAGCCAAATGTCCAGGATTATCAGCCAATACAAAGGTACCATCAATGAGTTTATCGGCGATGCTATACTGACGTTTTTCGGTGCGCCGGTTAAATATGAAGACAGCCCGGCCCGAGCAGTGGCTTGTGCATTGGCCATGCAGCTGGGTATGGAAGACGTAAACCGTCAAAACAAAGAAATGGGCCTTCCTCCTCTTTATATGGGTATCGGTATCAATACAGGGGATGTCATTGTCGGAAATATTGGCAGTAAAGAACGCGCAAAGTATGGTGTTGTTGGGCACAATATCAATTTGGCATCACGGGTAGAGGGTGCAACCATTGGGGGACAAATTCTGATCACCCCATCGACGTACGAGCAGGTCAAAGATTTGGTGATTGTACGTGCGGTTCGCTCCATAAGATTCAAGGGTGTGGAAGAGGACATCGATTTATATGATGTGATCGGCATGAAAGCCCCATACAACTTAATGCTCCTGGATGTGACTGAAGAAGGGGCTCCCTTAAAGATACCGATTTCGGTTAAGATAAATCTAATGAAAGACAAAAGGGCGGTATCAACAGCGATGGTTGCAGAACTGACACACTTTTCGACTCTATGGGCATCCTTGAAGAGCTCAGAAGAGATCGCTCTTCTTCAGGAGGTGCGGATCGATTTTATCGGCAAGGAAATCGATAGGAAGATTTATATGTATGCGAAAGTGGCAAGTATAGCCCGTCAAGACGATCATTATATGCACAAGGTACAAATTTCTTACTTGACTCCCATGGTAATACAATTTGTTGAACAGTTCTCCAGATCCGGATAGACTGGGAGAAAATTTATTAAGAAATAATCGAAAAAGTTCCTTAATATTCAATAAATCAGCATTTCACAAACATTCCTAAAAAAGCTGCAAATAAAGCAAACTATGCAAAATTGATTTACATTTTTTGAACTTAGATATCAATATTTTAAGGCATCAAAAACCTGTCTGATATTACAGTAGTTGCCACAACTGTGACTTGGTGATACGGTATTATGTTATCACATAAAATTCAAGCACTTGATAGTTGGATGTTATTGCTAAGTATCTGCAGGCCTACCAAAAAAAAGGCAGAGCCATTTCTGACCCTGCCTTTTTATTATATCTATTTTATTGTTTTTGATGTTCTTGGGTTCAGTCTTTTATCGAGACCTAAGGGCCCTGAGATGTATTATTTTACCATCTTTACGGTCACACCGGTTGCTGCCAGGGTAAGTTGAATGCCTTCGCCCTTGGCTTTTATTTTTAAAACCACTTCTTTATCATTTTTTAGAGTTGAAACACTACCACCGGCATCGCCAAATTTTGCGCCAGCAGTAGCTGCAGCGTATGTTCCGGCAAAGTCAGATACCGATTTCAAATTATAGACCTCACCAGTGATCTCTACGGATGAAAATCCTAAATCAACCAGGCTGATACCAGAAACCTTAAATTTATACTCTTTGCCGTCGTAAGTTAACTTACCTTCGCCCCAAGAAACGCCAACGCCAATAGCTATGGTTTTAGATTTTACATAGATGGTTCCGGATAGTTTTTGTTCTTCTGCCCATGTTGAACTAGCCAAAAATACGCAACATATAATTACCAAACAACTGAACAAAAAATGTTTTCGCATGTTAATCTCCTATTACTGTATTCTTCTTAAAATTTATAAAAACATATCCGATTATCGAAATTATTTATGATATTGGTTCTTTACGCTTTAGTCTTAATCACCTCCTTATTTCAGTTCCATTTAAAACTTTCTGAGCGTTTAGAAATTGAAATTTATAGCAGGTATTTTTATTAGGCAACCATTTTTTTGGCCTTTTAAAAAAAATCAAATTTAAGCTCACGGCCTATACATTCAATTACCGAATAATACAGATATGTTACCATTATCACATAAATTAGTAAATTTCAGATATCTTGCAAAGTTCACTCTAAATTGTGATATGGTAATATGATATCACAAAAATTATGCCCTGCTTCTTT
>DNGT01000349.1 GCA_003486165.1 Desulfobacteraceae bacterium | reverse complement strand
GCGGCATTAATGGCATTTCGTTCGATCCCATCCACAATTGAGTTCGTGGAATCCAGGTTGCCGATACAACCCCGCAACTGTTTGTTAATGGTCAGCGTCACAAAGGTGCCCCTTTTTTCCTTAAAGGCCGAGTCCATCATAGAATCCGGATCAACTTTGATCGAACGTTTTTCAAGCCTTTCCTCAATGGTCTGTCGGGCCAGTTTCACCAGTATTTGCCCCTGTTCCTCATTCAAGGATTGA
This sequence comes from Desulfobacteraceae bacterium, assembly GCA_003486165.1. Taxonomy (GTDB): domain Bacteria; phylum Desulfobacterota; class Desulfobacteria; order Desulfobacterales; family UBA11574; genus UBA11574. The sequence continues at coordinate 3,385 of DNGT01000349.1, read as the reverse complement.
AGGGAATCCATACGGTTTCTCATAGACAAACCTCCATAAAATGCGATGACTGTATAGCCGACAACTCTCGATCGATCACCGGCAGTATCCCCGCTGTTCGAATAATGGAGAAACACCGGATGCCAGTTGTGCTGTCGGGCCATGTTTATGAGAACCAGAATCGGTGTCTTGCCGCATGCTGCATTCTCACGTTTTATCAGTTCGCCGGCTTTAAGATTTAATATCATCTCTATGGTTTCTCGATCTCTGGCAACAGCCTCCTGATAAGGTAAATAATGGGACAGGTCGGAACTGGCCACCAATAGGGTGGTTTGATCCAGCAAAGGATCAAAAGCTGCCGTCACTTTTTCAGCAAAATCCATACCCTGGCCGAGCACAGCAGGGATAATTTCAAATTTTTTTAGAAAATACTGGAGATAAGGAAGAACCACTTCCACAGAGTGCTCGAGCCGGTCGGAAGCTGGAATTGCCCGAAACAGATATTTATTTTGGCACAGCCGATCCGTTTCTTTATTCATTGGGATCCGTCCAAGAGGAGTTTCATAGGCAGACACATCACTGATGGCGCCACCCTGAAAGCCGATGCGATGATCCGGCCCCATAACGATGACCTTTCTGAATTGATTTTCTTTTAATACCAGTGAAATATGCGCCGCCGTCCATCCGGAATAGAGATAACCGGCATGGGGTATAATGAGCGCCCTGAGGGACGAGTGTAGAGGTCGGTCCACATGAATCGGTTTCACCTGGCTGACGAACTGTTTAATGATGGCCGTTAATTCTTCAGGTGTATCAGGATAAAAACTGCCGGCATATACCGGTTTTCGGATGTCATTGGCATTTGCTTCAACAACTGCAGCAAGCCATATCAGAGAAAGAAAAATAACAATTATTAAAAATGGATTAAAAATCTTCTTCATGGCCATTCCGTTCTTTTCTTTGATCGGCTTATTATAACAAAAGAATACAATTCACGCGTTGTACTGTCAAGACTCCACATTTGAGAAAGATCACCATTCACGTGTTCTTTGGGGTGCGCTTCCTCGTGTAACGATACCTGCCCGCTCGTGCCTTTCATGGCCGGCGGCTTGGCGGAGTGGCTTCTTCATTTCAGTGACTTAGCAGTGGGGGAGACCGNNCATGCCCAACATTTCAGGCCAAGGCTTATTGAAATGATACAAACCTTCAAATAAAGGTATGAGCAGCCAGGAGTATTTTGGCAATGAACGCGGGATATGATAAGCCAATAAGCAGCGGTGCATCAGCTCCCAGCCGGGCAACCAGGCCAACAGCCAAAAAAACCGGTGGCTGAAGTTTATCCGGCCGGGTTTATAGTAATCAGCTAAAGAGGGAACTATTGGAATAATAGCAATCACCAAAACCAGACATAACATCAAGGCTGAGGCCACATACCATTCTTTACGGCTAATGGCTCTTACATCCAACCAATGTAAGATCTCACTCCGATTTTTTGCTAAAAACACCGTCAGCAGAAAAAGAACCGCAGGTATGGCAAACCAAAAAATTAATCGAAAGTGATTTGCGGATAATGAAAACTTGCCATTGTGGTCGACAATTAGTGTCAATGGCACATAACCCACGCAAAAATAGGCAAGTATTTTATTCTTTAACCGCGCCGATATTTCCATAGTATCTGACATAAAAATTCCTGTGTATTATACCGCGATGACGTCTTTTTACCCGCAAGCTCTGTCTGGCTAAAAACTAATCTGCAATATGCACGATATCAGATGCACGAACCAGAATTGTTTTTTCTTTTAACTCAGGAAGCATTTCACGAAGAATTTTATAGGTTTCAGTATGCGGGTGTGCAATGCCGACGGCTTCACCATGACTGCCGGCAATTTTTATGAGCCGATGTATTTGTTCGCGTATAAAGTCAGGTTCCGGTATGTGATCAATAAACACATCTTTTTGTGCAAAGGGAAGTTGTAGTAATTGTGCCGACGGTCCGCAAAGTGTGTCGACAGTGGTGCGACTGTCAATAAAATAGAGATTTCTTTTCTTCAAAATCGAAAAAATTTGATAGAGTTGAGGGGAAATTGTCGTCATTTTTGACCCCATATGATTATTTACACCTTTGACAAAAGGAACAGCGTCCAGGTCCTCATTGAGCTGATCGATGAGTTGATCTGGTGACATGGACGTGAGAAGAACTCCGGGACCGGGGTTAATTATTGGATATTCATTGGGTTCCATAGGCAGATGCAACATCACATCGAATCCTTTAGAATGAGCAATCTTGGCAATTCTTTTATCATGAGTACTGTGAGGGAGAATGGAAAATGTCAGGACAGCGTCAAGATCAAGGAATTTTTGGGCTATATTTTTGTCATAGCCGATATCATCAATAATAATGGCAACTTGAGGTAATTTTGTAAGTACTCCGGGCTTGGTTCTCGGTATGGGTTTATGGGGTGGTATGTCATTTTTTGGATAAATTTCAAACCTGGGCGCTCTTATGACTCGGGGTTTTATTATCGGCAACACTTTATATCTTTTCGATATCAAATGGTGTGTCAAAACACCGGCAATAACGACCAAGAGTAACAGAACACCAAGCCCGGTTAAAGCTTTTATCAGATACGTTTTTTGAATACTGCCTTTAGCCGCTCTTTTTAACGGTTTCTTCGGCCGTCGTCTCTGTTTTTTAGCCATACCTTATTTTTGGACATCTTTGAAGATTTCATAGCTCAAAAGAATATCAAGGGCACGTGTCACTTGATTATCCGTCAGTAGTTGTTCAGGNNATATCATCCATATCTTCCTTATCAATAAGCCTTCTTTTTACAATGATATCCGGTTGAATACCTTTTGCCTGGATTGAGCGACCACTGGGTGTGTAATATCTTGCAATGGTCAATTTAAGGCCGTAACCGTCCCTCAATTTCTCCACAGATTGCACCGAACCTTTACCAAAGGAGGTTGTTCCCAGTATGAGTGCTCGTTTTTGATCCTGGAGGGCACCGGCTACGATTTCTGACGCACTGGCACTCCCGCCGTTAATTAATAGAACGATGGGGTAATTCCGTTTTACCTTGTTTGGGGTTGCATTATAAATTTGGGTGTTTTTTTCCTTACGCCCCTTAATGGAAAGAATTGTTCCTTTTTCGACAAAGAGATCTGAAACTTCAATAGCCTGGTTAAGAAGCCCACCCGGGTTGTCACGAAGATCAAGGATAAGCCCTTTTAAAGGTATTTTAGCGGATTCGAGTTTTTCCAACTCTGAAACAAGGTCATCGGTTGTATTGTCCCTGAAATTGGTGATCCAGATATATCCGTATCCGGGTTTCAAAACAATCGCTTTGACGCTTTCAACAGGAATAATATCCCGAACAAGTTTGAAATCAATTGGTTTTTTGGC
>DNGT01000216.1 GCA_003486165.1 Desulfobacteraceae bacterium | reverse complement strand
AAATTTGTAGTTCTTCTCCAATTTAGTTGGAGAAGAGGGTCCAAGGATTCCAGGGGCCAAGGAGTCAAGGGTTTCTTTTCTAAAGACTTTATCAGCGCTTTTAACATTCTTTCGATTTCTGCAATGTCTTTTTGAAGTGTGCCCAATTCACCTTTTTTAATTAAATCTAAATCCCCTGCTAATAATATCTGCGTTTCCAATTCTCAAACAGAGCCATAAGATTTGCAGTTTTTAAGCCTTCTTGTCCGCCTTTTTTGTGGAGGATCACTCGACCCCTCGACCCCTTGGCCCCTTGAATCCTTGAACCCCTGAATCCTGAAAGGATCATCAACTCTTTTGGATATGATCCTATTTTTATGATTCGTAAATCCTTTACCCTTTAAATGGAAGCTTGCTAAAGGGAGAGCCAGATGAGACGAAAAGAGCAAAACAGCTATCACGCTTTATGATTCGATACCTTTAAGTTTTTCGATTCCCAGCATCTTGAAAAAGGCCTTTTCATAAAATGGTTCCGTAATCCCTTCACGCAGTTTGTGGAGGAAATATTTTTCAAAAGCAACTTTTGCCAGATGAATATGTTTTCCTTTGGAGGACCAGTTGACATTTCTCGGCGGAATTTGGGGAATGGCCACGAATCCAACCCCGCTGTCACCGAAATCCGCGAGACATACGGCGTTCCAGGTCGCTTCATGAACCGGTTTTTTATTGTCGAGCAGCGCACGGATGTTGCGAGCCGTTGCCGCCACCATCGATTCAATCATAAAGCCTGTTTTGGGGACGCCGGTGGGGACCGGTGTCGGCTCAACCGGCGGGATGGCCACACAGACACCTATGGCGAAGATATTGGGGTATTTAGGGTTTTGCTGGTATGGGTTGATGAGCACAAACCCGCGTGGATTCACAAGGCCTTCGATTCCATACACGGCGTCAATGCCCTTAAAAGCAGGCAGCATCATGGAATATTTAAAGAATAGTTCGTGTTTTTTCTTTTCATTACCGGTTTCGTCGAGTTCAGTAACATAAACCTTGTCCTTTTCGACACGAGCAACCTTGGCATTGCAAATCCATTTGATGGTTCGTTCACGCATCACAGACTCCAAAAGCCCCTTGGTGTCTCCGACACCTCCCAGTCCAAGATGACCGATATAGGGTTCCGAGGTGACAAACGTCATCGGCACCTTGTCCCTGATTTTTCTGCGCCGCAGGTCGGTCTCCATGATCATGGCGAACTCATACGCCGGCCCGAAACAGGAGGCGCCTTGGACCGCACCGACAACGATGGGCCCGGGGTTTTGGACAAAGGACTGCCAGGCGTCGAAGGCTTTGAGCGCATGATCGGTTCTGCAGATGGACTGGGTGAATCCACTCACTGGTCCCAACCCCTCGATTTCGTCATAGGCCAAAGCAGGCCCGGTGGCGATGATCAGATAATCGTAATCAACCGTCCGACCGTCGGCCAGCTCCACCTGGTTTTTTTCCGCCAGAACGCGTTTGGCACCTGTGGGGATAAAATTTATGTTTCTTTTTTTGTAGATGAGCGCCAGGGGGATTTCAATCTCCTGGCGCGTGCGCCAACCAACGGCCACCCATGGGTTGGAAGGGGTAAACTGATACGTATCCATATTGCAGATAACGGTCAGTTTATCCGAAGACTTTAAATGTTCTTTCATTTCCAGTGCCATGGGAATTCCGCCCAACCCGGCACCGATTATGGTAATTGCAGCCATGATATCCTCCGGAAGGTTGTGTTGCGGTGGTTGATGAATGCCGTTAATTTCAATCCATTTCTTTGTTTTTTCTATAAAAAGTCATGGCACAATTTGGAACGCTCAGGTTAGGGATAATTAGGCCACCACCTCTAAACGACTCACCCCTTCAGAAATTTTGTGTATTCGTATTTTGGTGGGAATTTCATTCTCGAGCCGCTTCACATGGGAAATAATACCCACCGTTTTACCGGTTGTTTTCAGATTTTTAAGTGTAGAAATTACCTTGTATAATGTTTCATCATCCAGATAGCCGAAGCCCTCATCAATAAAAAGGGACTCTATTTTTCGGCCATTTCCGGCCATATCTGAAAGCCCCAGCGCCATGGCAAGGCTGACCAAAAAGCTCTCACCACCGGACAGTGTATTGATGGGTCTGCGTGCTCTCTGATGAAAAACATCCTCGATTTCCAATGCCAGCCCGTATTTTTCAGGACGCCTCAAATAAAAACGGCCACTGAGTTCTTCGAGTTGTCGGTTGCTGTGTTCGAGCAAACGCTCAAGCATAAGTCCTTGAACTTTCTTTTTGATATCGGTCTCACTGGCGGATTCGAAAAAATCTTTTTCTTTATNNTTGGGCGATTTCGCGATCTATGGCTTCCCGTTTATCCTTGATGACCTGCTGTTCTTCGAGACTCAAAAAGTTATTTTGGACCTCCTCAATCGTACTGAAACCAGAATCAACCAACCGGGTTGAAAGATGTTGTTCAAGGTCTTCGCATTCCTTTTTATCGTTCTGAAATGTATCTTCTGTAATCTGTTTCAATTGCTGTTTTTCCGACAGGGCCAGGTGAATCTCTTGGAGTTGTTGCCGGATGGTTTCCGCTTCTTCTTTCTGAGCCTGTAATTTGTTTTCCGTTTCATGCTTTTCCTGAAGCGGGTCTCCAGTTCCGAAAGTCGTCTCTCGTTTTTCTTGCAGCCCATGCAACGCTTTTTGGTCGGTTTTACCCTGTTCTTCTAAACGTTCGGCTTCCTTTTTCAACGTGTCGAGTATTTGAGGCAAGGCTTCGTTTTTGTTTTTCAATGAGATTGCCTGTTTTTTAAGTTCGTCTATAGTTTTCAGGTGGTTGAGGTAATCGACCCTCCTTGATTCCAGGCGCCGATTCAATTCATCTTCTGTTCCCGGGTCCGGAATTTTTTCTTTGAATATCTTGAGGTGCTGTTGAAGGTTTTGTAACAGTTCTGCTTCCCTTTGTTTGATGTTTTGATTTTCCTGTTGTAGTGAAGATAACGTATCTCGATGGATATTTAAATCATATTGAAGTTTGTCCGAAACCGCTTGCTTTTCAGTTAACTTTCCCAAATTTTTTTGCAGGACCTGATCGATCTTTACGGCCTTTTTAACCTGTTTTCGAATTTTTTTGATCCGGGCCTCTTGTTTTCGCACATCTTTGTTCAGTATCCGAATGGATTTCTTAACAGAATGACGATCCCCAATGGCCCATTCGGCCTTTGTCGCCTGACACAAAAGATTCCATTTATTCCTCATTTCCACTAGGGGATCATGTCGATCTTTAAGTCGGGCAATTTTGTCCAAAAGGTTTTTTGTTTGATGTTGAATTTTTTTCAGTTTATCCTCCTGTTCTCGAAGAGCCTGGGCCGGATCTTTTCCGAACGGAGGTTCTGTGGTCACATAAGGATGATCCATTGAACCGCAGAGAGGACAAGATTCCTTTTCTTTAAGCTGTTTTCTGCATGGTTCGAATTTAGCAATGTTTTGGATGACGGACAGGATGTTATTTTCGAGTTTAAACATTTTCTGCAAGTGGGCGTGTTCTTGTTCAGCCTGTTTCAACGCGTTTTCCAAAACTTCTCCGTCCGCTGGTTCTCGCTTGGCATATACTTTAGAGATCTTAAACATTGAATGATAGTTCGCCAGCCGATCTTTCTGTTCGGCACACGTTTTTTCAATCGCTTCCAGGGAGCCATTTTTCAATAGGGGTGTTAATTTTTTATTCTGTTTAGCTTTTCGGGCCTTGATTTTCGCCGTTTTGTTCTGGAGTTTTTCGATTTTACGTGACGTTTTGGTCAGCAATGCAGAGGTTTTTCTTTCGGCCTTCAATTCGGACTTCTGTTGGCCGGGGTGCCTTGACATGCTGTGACGGACCGATTGCAACTGTTCCAGTGTCTTTCTGATGAAAGGAAGCTGTTTGACCAGTTCTTCACATTCGGCATGTTCCTTCAGCCATTTTTCCGTATTCTTTTGGCGGGCGTCATTTTCTGTGATCTCCTGTTTTATCGCCACTTGTTCCTGTAGGGTCTTCTTCTCTTCTTTTTCATTAGATGCCTGACGCTCCAAGAACTTTCGAACCGAATCGCTTGCCGCTTCTATCCTTTGGTCGATTTCAAGCGTCTTTTCAATCAGCGTCCGGCGCTCCGACCACCTTTTTTGAGCTTGATCCCATTCAAAGATGTGAGCATCTTCCTTTCCCGTCAATACCTTGAGTCGATCTTTTAGATCTGCAATTTCTCTTTCAAGTTCCTTTAACGTATCCAAATCTGTGAATGCTTTTGCTTTGAGGCTGTCAAGCCGTTTAATGTCTTCTTCAAAAAATGCGGCATCCACGGCCTTTTTTAGTCGCAGAAGGTCTGATCGAATTTGCGCTTTCCGGTTCTGAGCTTCTCCAAGAGCGGTTTGATTTTCCTTATATTCCTTTTGTAATTGACCATGGAATTTAAGCTGTTTTTCTTTTTCGTATAATTTGAAAAATAAGTTTTCAGTCTGTTGATAATCTTCTTCGAGCTGCTCCATCGTTTCTTGAAGATTCTTAATCTCTGACGTGTGCATCAAGGGAAAATTTTGAATCTCTTCTTTGAGTGCTTCAAGCTTTTTATGCTCGGTTTCGGCTTTCTCAAAGATGGCTTTTGAAGACTCGGCATAAATTTCTTTGCCGATAATTTTTTCTAATATTTCGGCCTTTTCGTTATCGAGGGCGTTTAAGAATGCGGCAAATTCCCCCTGCGTCAACATGATGGATCGGGAGAAACGTTTAAAGTCGAGACCGGTCAGTTCTGCGATACGGTTGCGAACCGTGCTGATCTTATTCTCGAGGACCTGTTTATTCCGTGTAATTTCGATCAGTTTCATTTCCGGCGGATGCATTTTCCCTTTGGTGCAGCGCAGAGACCATGTGGAACAATAAACATTGTCGTTTATCGAGAATGTCACCGTTGAATAACAGTCAGAGG
>DNGT01000274.1 GCA_003486165.1 Desulfobacteraceae bacterium | reverse complement strand
GCGATTCTGATCAGTCTGAGCGGCCCCATGTGGGACCACTGGTCTGTGGTACATTCGATCAGCAAAAAGCAGATTTGTTTCTTTGATTCCCATAGACTCAAGCGTCTGAACCGCAGCCGCTGTACCACAACCCGCAGTTCGGCAGCACGACCTCATGTTCTTTGTCCGACCCACACATATTTTCTTTCCTGATCCCGGCGGTGAAAAATTATCTGAACCGGAAGGTTGAAATTCGATTATAGGAGAATTCCCTACGGTCAAAGATTCTCTTCACCTTGTCGGATCGCAGTGTAGATCACTATTCTTATTTTACACAAAGGCTATATATTCAGCGCTGCCGCGGTACCGCTCCTGAGGGCGGCACCCAGGTTTCCCGGGAATTCGGCATCACCGACAGCCATCACCTGCTTTACTCTGCCTTTCAGATCGTCCACCATTCGGTTTTCCGGCACGGCGTCAATGGCAAAAATAACCCGGTCGGCCTCCAGCTCGAACGCGCTGCCGTCTTTTTTTTGAAGAAAAACACGATTCTTCTCGATGGCGGTGATTCGGGTCTCCGTAAGAATGGTAACATCCTTTTGGGAGAGTCTTGCCAAAAGGCGCTGCTTTGGAATTTTTTTCATCCGGTGCAGCACATCGGGCAATATCTCCACCACAGTGACCTGTCTTTCAGGACCGGCCAGCCAGTCTGCAGTTTCACAGCCGATATCGCCGCCGCCGATAATGAGGATCTTTTGGCCGTCCACCGAAAGGTTTTCGTAGACGCTTCGAACGTCCGTGGTCATATCGGAATCAGCGCCCGGAATCGAAAGCATTGCCGGCCGGGAGCCGGTGGCCACAATTACCACGTCGGGCGCCTGGTCGAGAATATCGGACACCTTCACAGGACGATTGGTGCTGACCCGAACACCGCTGTTGTCCAGAACGTGTTTTAGGTAACGCAGGATATCGGCCGTGTCTTCCTTGTAGGGCGCTATGGACGATAGTCTGGCCTGACCGCCCAGACGGCCCTGTTCCCACAATTCTACATGATGTCCTCTCCGGCTGGCAATGATGGCCGCCTGAATCCCGCTGGGCCCGCCGCCGATAACCAGCACCTTCTTTTTGTCTTGGGCCGGTAAAATCTTCCAGGCATATTCATTGCCGGCAAATGGATTTACGCCGCAACATCTTCCGATACCGGGAACACCTTTTTCAGCGCAGTCCTGGAGGCAGTAATTGCAGTGCCGGATGTCCGCAAGCAAACCGGAAGCGGCTTTTTGGGGAAGCTCAGGGTCTGCGACCAAAGCTCTTGCCATCCCGATAAAGTCGGCTTTTCCACCGGAAAGGGCGCTCTCGGCCAATTCCGGACCGTTGATTTTGCCGATGGCAACCACTGGAATGTTGACGGCGGATTTTATCTCTGCGGCCAGATCGAGAAGCGGTCCCGGGGGACTCTCATTGGGCGGAATGGTGATGTATTTGGTGGTTTTGTTGCCGGCATTGGCAATGATGGCATCTGCACCGGCATCTTCAACTAGGGCGGCGATTATTTTGGCTTGATCGACACCGAGTCCGCCCGGAACAAATTCATTGCAAACCAGTTTGACCATTATCGGAAAGTCTTGACCGGCCGATGTCTTTATTTTCTCTATCAGGCGGATCAGAAAACGTGCCCGGTTTTCGACAGCACCGCCCAGTTCATCACTGCGTTTGTTCAGCAGGGGAGAGAGCAGTTGTGCAATCAGATCCCCGTAGCTGGCTTGGATTTCGACACCGTCATACCCAATGGTTCTGGCCTTTGCAGCACCATCCGCCATGATGGCGAGGATTTCTTCGGCTTCTTCCGTAGACATGGCATTTGCCAGAGAAACCACCCAGGCATCTCCTTTTTTTTTGGCCCCTTCAATGGCTTTGTCAACCTTCCGCTCCCGTGGATAATTCAATTGCATGAAGGCCCTGGCGCCTTCGTCATGGATGGCGTCCAGAAGCTGAATCACCCCGGCGGCATACTCTTGCGTGTCAAAGCGAATTTCCTGAGGGCCTTTGTATGCCCGGGGGTAATCCAGACAGGGACAGTCCAGCACAATCAGGGCGACGCCGCCTTTGGCCCTTGCCCGGTAAAACTCCAGCATCTTGGGATTTACCCGGCTGTCTGTCGCGTATTTTGTGGGAAAAAGCGGCATTATGATTCTGTTTTTAAGATGGCAATGTCCGATATTGCCGGGCGAAAAAAGATTTGGAAAGCGCATGGTTTCCTCCCCGTTAGTTTGAAAAACAAGATATGCGACCGTGAGACCTTGACCCGCCCCTGTTATCCGCGGCAGGCCGGCAAAGCAGGGAGATGTCGTATCACCGGCCTTTACTCGGGGCAACAAAATGAAGATTTGTTAATGATCATTTTGGGTGAAACAAAAAGGGTGCTCCATGTCAGGGTTATCGGAACCTGAGCACCGGAGGTATTCTTACAAGCCATCTCAAAAATGCAGATTACGTTCAAGGACAAGACGCGAGCCGATGAAAAAGTGGAGCATACATGAGCGTATGTGAGCATGTTGAAGAGGCTCGCAACACCGTAGTTGGGCGTTAGATGTATTTTTGAGATAGCTTGCAGTCTACGCTCTCTTTTAAGGAGATGTCAAGATTCCATTTCCGAAAAGACGAGGGTTCCAGAGGCTTCACATTCCTTCCAATCCCAGCAGTTCTCGTTTTTGACAATAACCATACTCAACCGACATTTTTTTCAACACGGTCAACAACTTCCCTGGCAAACGCGCAGGCGGGATTAGCTTTTGAGGTATTGATCTAAACCACTCAGTGTTATCTCGAATATCCAACCTTAAAGTTCAACGGGAGTATCACAAAGCAATGGAAAGGGTGATGCACCGGCATGGATTATAAATAAAAAGAATTTGACAAAGGGAATAACTTGAGACAGGAAAATAGCAAATAACCCACCAATATTAAATCAAATATCAGATTTTATCTCGTACAGCTTGCCGGTAGGTGGATCATGGCCGTTGTTGCGATATCTAATCGGCATCGATGCAAAAACAAAACCCCACCTCTCAAATCGAGAAATAGGGTCTTAATGTCCATGGCAACCGCTATGTTGAAGGTTATTTTTCAGGCTTTTTCCAGGTAACGCCTTTATGAACCGGTGGCCTATACATGTTGCATCAGCCAAGCTTTTATAATTTTGTATCTGTCATCAACACAACGAAAGGACGTTAAATCAGGTCTTTCTTTTAATATTTTTAATGCGAATTTAGCGGCTTCGCTCTCGTTCCTTGATTCTTCAGGGAGCGATAACCATAAGCGTGTTATTTGAGACTTAGCTACGGATTGTTTCATCCTTACCCTCTTTTTTGTACTTTTTGAGAAGATCCTGAATGGCTACAACCCATAATTCGTTTTGACGTTTAGCCGGCTGGATAGCCAATATTTTTGAAATTTTTAATTAGATTTTAAAGAAAACCCCTGAGGGCCACCCCTGCCCTCAGAGGCTTGTAAGGAGATCACACTATGGGTGACATAATGTTTACCAAGAAGATACAATACCACAAAGTGATATGTCAAGTATTTTTTCATATCAGATAGTTTAAAGAATGGGCCGACAGGATAGACACGTTTGGCTGGTTCCTGGCCTTGGATAACACATTTTAGCCACGAGAACTTAAAGACGCAAAGCTGAACATCCATCCTCAAATTCTAATGCACAATCAAATTGAAATCCAGATCTCGTACAATCAACGTTGATCGGTTCCTTGTTTCATATGATTAAAAAGAGCTGGCTTGCTTTTCTCTTTCATTTCTTTGCGTTAGTTCAGCTCTGACCATCAACGCCAATAAGACCGAGGTCGAAATTATAGCTCTC
>DNGT01000223.1 GCA_003486165.1 Desulfobacteraceae bacterium | reverse complement strand
TTTGAAATCGGAGGACAGGACGCCAAATACACTTACATTACCAATTCAGTGGCTTCAGATTATGCCATGAACGAAGCCTGTTCAGCCGGCACCGGTTCTTTTTTGGAAGAATCCGCCCATGAAACACTGGGAGTGAAAATGGAGGATATCGCAGACATCGCCCTCATAGGTAAACATCCGCCAAACTTCAACGACCAGTGTGCCGCATTCATCACCTCTGATATAAAGACTGCCATTCATGAAGGGGTCAAGCATGAAAATATTGTTGCCGGGCTGGTTTATTCCATCTGCATGAACTACTCAAATCGGGTCAAGGGGAACCGGCCGGTGGGAGAGAAAGTGTTTATGCAAGGCGGTGTTTGTTACAACCGGGCAATTCCATTGGCCATGGCNNTCTCTTGTGGGAAAACCGATCATTGTTCCCCCGGAACCCGGACTTATGGGTGCCTATGGGGTGGCGCTGGAAGTCAAAAAGCGAATTGAAAATGGCCTGTTACAGAAACAGCAGTTTGACCTGGAAGTTTTGCAAAACCGACAGGTAAAATATGGAAAATCATTTATTTGCAAAGGGGGAAAAGAAAAATGTGACCGCCGATGCAACATCGCCATGATAGAACTTGAGGATAACACGTATCCATTTGGCGGTGCCTGTAATCGTTATTACAATTTGCGTCATAATATAAGATACAATGTTAAAAAATTGGACATGGTACGGGTACGGCAGCAACTTGTCTTTGAAAAGTATGGTGCTCAATCTGTTTTCGATGCCGATCAGGATTTCCCCGATAAAAAAAGAATCGGTATCAATAGAAGTTTTTTAGTCAACACCTATTACCCTCTTTATTCAACATTTTTTGCTAAACTCGGATTTAAAATTGTTATTCCGGATTCCTACTCTCAGAAAGGAATTGACCAGAAAAATGCTCCTTTTTGCTATCCCGCTGAACTTACTCACGGTTTTTTTCATGCCCTAATTGAAATGAAAAGCCCGCCGGAATATATTTTTCTGCCCCATTTCAAAGCCCTTCCAATCTCGGATGGCAACTCCAGTTCACAGGTCTGTCCTTTTGTCCAAGGGGAAACTTACTATCTTCAAGCCGCATTTCGCCAAAAACTCAACAACTTAAAATCCAAAGGAACGAAAATTCTAACCCCGCTTCTTGATCTGACAAAGGGTTTGGAGGAAGCCAGAACGCCATTGATAGAAACGGCTGTTCAAATGGGAGTCCGGCGAAAAGCTGCAATATCTGCGTTTAAAGCTGCCGTGCAACGACAGATGGCATGTATGGCTGAAATGAATCACATCGGGGAAAAAATGTTGCAACAACTCGAATCCGATCCAAATCAGATCGCTGTCGTTATTTTTGCCCGATCTTACAATGGGTTTGTTGAAGAAGCGCACATGGGGATCCCCCACAAGTTCGCATCAAGAGGTATCATGGTCATCCCTTTTGATTTTCTTTTATTTAATCATGAAAAATCAAAACGACATATGTACTGGGGGATGGGCCAGCGTATCCTTCAAGTTGCAAGGACAGTTAAAAAACATCCTCAACTTTTTGGCACTTTTGTCACCAATTTTTCCTGTGGCCCGGATTCGTTTATTATTGGATACTTTAGGGACATCATGGGTCGAAAACCATCCCTGACGCTTGAACTGGACAGCCATACCGCCGATGCCGGTCTGGAAACCCGCATNNCACGTGTGAAACTATTGATTCCATCTATGGGGAAACTAACGACCGAATCTCTTGCGGCTGTATTCCGTGGCCTCGGTTTCAATGCCATCGCTCACCCTCCATCAGACGAAACCATTTTGAAACTTGGACGGGCAAATACGTCTTGTAAGGAATGCCTGCCCTTGATACTCACCACAGGAACCTTGCTCAGTTTCATTCACAACGAAAAAAAAGAAGGCGAAATTCTGGTTTATTTTATGCTTACCGGTTCCGGTCCGTGCCGATTTGGCCAATATCGGATTTTTATGGAAGATCTGGTAAAAAGGCAAGAAATACCGGATGTGGCCCTCTTTTCACTAACATCAGAGAATTCATATGCCGGGTTGGGAAACGATTTTCATTTAAAAGCATGGTGTGGTGTGGTCGTATCTGACACCATGGANNGCATCCACCGGAAGCAGTACCCACAATCTCTCTTGTGGGTGAAATATTTGTACGAAGAGATGAATTGTCCAGACAGTATCTGACAGAACGACTTGCGGAAAAAGGATTCGCCACCATCTGTTCGCCCATTGCCGAGTGGGCGCTCTACTCCGATTATTTGGTGGATAAAGGACTTGTCGATTATACCATGTCAATNNCTGAAATTGCGTCACACACTTGCGGCGTCATCGCCATCGGTCCTTTTGGCTGTATGCCAAACCGTTTGGCAGAAGCCCTCCTTAGCGAAGCCATGACTCATGAAGGCAAACTGGCAACGGATCCAAACAACAAAAAGCTTCGATCAGTGCTCACAAATCTTGATGACCTGCCGTTTCTGGCCATTGAAAGCGACGGTTCGCCTTTTCCCCAACTTATCACCGCAAAACTGGAAAGCTTCTGTTTAAGAGCAAGAAGATTGCATAACAAAATGCTACATAGTGTCAATTCATAAATGTTCTTTTGGCCCAATCTCTGCGTTATGCTCAAAAAATAATCCTCAGAATATCAATTATATGCCT
>DNGT01000221.1 GCA_003486165.1 Desulfobacteraceae bacterium | reverse complement strand
GCTGTTGCTTTGACCATTTATGGCATATGGTCTGATTGCTGATTTAAAAAAGCAAGATCACGCTCGGACAAGGGCCTTTTTATTAAATCGGTTGATCTTTGAGTGATCATAGAGGTAATGAATGATGATGAGATCATCAACCTTTCTTTTTACATTCGTTGTGTCAATTCTTTTGCTTGGCACTGATGCTCTCNNGCCAAGCAGTTAACGATCTGTATCAGATTGAAACTTCGCGATACAAATTTTCCGAGTCGAACGAAAATCTCTTTCTTATTCTTCCTGACGACAAGAGAATATCAATACCAAGAGAATGGCTTTATCCACCGAAGGATCTGGGAGAAGACGAAGACTCTTATGTAAGCTCTTTCAAGTATTCGGAACAGGTCACCACTTTCATTATAGACAGGGAGCTGGTGGGAATTCATTTTTCATCCTGGGACGACATGCCTGCTGGAGTTGGCTCGGCCATGGCAGGAGCAGGCAGAGATATTTTTCTAATCTATAATACCAAAACACAGCGGATTCATCAGGGGATTGTGGCTCTGGGAATAACAAAAAATCGTGTACGTTCTATGGGTTGTTTTTTTGCGACCTTTCATGATTTTGTCGTTGGAGACGTTAATAATGATGGCCTGACAGATATAGGAGTGGTGCTTGAAGAAATAGGGTGCAAGGAAGATTTAAAAGAAAGGCAGCAAACAAGCTTGAAGGTTGAACCTTATTACAAAAAGCATCCAATCCAATGGTATGTATTCAAAAAAAATACCTGGGAAAAATCTACTCAATACCGCGGGGTCCAACCTGAAAAAACCATGCGCAATCTCCCTCTCATTGGCTTGATAAAGAGCCCCACTGATTTCATTAGGGAAGTTTACAGAAACAAACTAAAGACGAAAAAATAACTTCGGATGAACAGGCTCAGTGAAGAAGGGAGATTGGAACGAAAAGAATTACTCTTATGGTTGGTTCTTTGCGTATCGACGATCATTGGATGTCATTCTCACGAAACATATAAGAAAGTGTTGAACGGCGAGAGTTCTGCAAATGGAATCATGGAAGTCGCTTATCGATATAAAGACGCATCTATTCCTCCAGAATACCACAAAAGCTATACCATTCAAGTAAATTCAAACAGGGTGCACATTGTGGTTGACATTTATGGAGCGATATTGGCGGAGAGAACATATGACATTTCTAAAAAGCGGTTTAACGATCTTCTGGAATCGCTGAAAAAAACCAAGATCAGACACTGCATTCGAATGCGAGTGGAATCGGGATGTACAGGGGGGACCACTCAAAAGATATCATTGTTTAACGGCTCGAATCAGCTTTTTATCGGACATGTATATCACTGCAGCGGGAAAGATTACGGAAACCTATGCGGAGACATAGAGGCTTTTTCCGACGAGGTAAAGAGCCTGGTGCCGGATATAGAGTCGCTGCTTGATAGCTATCCATAGTGCATATTGAGACGCTACCTGATTCGAAAAATTTCTATGTATCGGCCTTTAAAAATCAAGTTATTTTCAATGTAAGCCTCATGGTTATGAAACGAAAAAAATGGAAAATAGAAGGATACGATACATTTGATAGCAAATGGGATGTGGAATCGGACCCCTTCTACCCTATCGAGGGTGAATGGAACACTGAAAAAGAAGCAATAGAAGCTGCGAAGAAATTTCTTGATAAAATAGAAAGGCATCAACCCTCTTCTCGTTCCGGCGGGCAATCAACATTTGGTATACAAGATCATGTGTATATTGTTAGGCCTGATGGATCAAAGTACCGCTATATTCCGAATGGTATGAGGTTCAGCAGGTCATCCTGATTCATCATTTATGATTTTTTTGTATTACTGATCTATAATTTCTATGTCATAAGAACCCTTCCTCGCTTTATAAAAGGAAAGCCATTATGAAAATAGAATGGTATCAGAGTGACGATCTCATCCTTGGGTTCTGCGGGTTTAAAGGCAGTCTCGGTGTCTACCGTTTCTTTCTGGATCGCAGCGAAGAGTGGCAATTTTGTCCTGCAGAAACTAAACTTTGGGACAGGTACCATCAAAAGGTTTATTTTCAGGGAAAAGCCGATCTCATCGATTTTTCTGATGTAGCTGATAGAGTTCCGTTATTGCCCCCTCAGTTCCCCCCTCCTTTAAATTTTCATATTGTCGATCCGCCTGAACCGGCTACATCGAATGTCCTCCCGGGTTCCAGAGTGTTTGAAAAGGTGAACGCTTCACCAGACAAAAGACTTGCCCTCTATATTGTGTTAGAAGAAGATAAATACGAGTCTGCTGTTGGTAACGGGATTTTCAGATATTTCAAATCCGCTTATTTTGATCGGGAAGATGCCGAATTGAGTATCAAGAAAGAACTAAAATCAGGTAGATTCTATTTGTATCATATTCGGAAGATCCACTTAATTGTTTCGGACAACGAAATACTCTTGGATATAAACGGATGTGACCTTTCTCCGTTTGATCACTTCACCCGACAACAGATTTGTGATGATTTGGTAAAAAAGATAATTTGAGAGAAGATGGTCTGTGGCTCATACGTTCGTATGAGTTATCAATCCGTGATTTCTTTTATCGGGAATAGTTTCCGTAAGATGGAGGATACCCTTTCGTCTCTGTTTATTATTTCCGGCCAATCAATGTTTTTAAATCCCATCTGTTCTATCTCTCCTCTCAATTCCGGATGCCGCATTGCTGTCCGAATAAAAATGGCTTTTACCCACTGTCGCAAATCAGTATTTTTGATTTCATGTATATCCATTTCTTTTAGATGCAGTTTCGATTCACGCAATCTTTTCAACGGAGATTTAAATATCCCATCATGGATAATCGCTTCTGTCTCGATTTTATTAAAGGAAAAGATGGGATTTTTATCTCCTTTGGGATAAATCATCATGCTGATAATCGGTATGGCTGCCGTGGGATTGATATGGGCCTTACAAAAACCATTTCTCTCTGTATAGCCCATGAAAAGAAATTCATTCCGACCCGTTTTTTTAGATTTCAGGTCAACTGTTACCTGGTTGATGATGGACAACAGGTCAACGACCACCGTGTTTTTGATCAAAGATTTCGGCTCTCCGATCAGATGACCCATTGCTACACTAAAAGCTCCCCTAAGTATGAATTGATTTTTTTCCATGCCGACCTCATAGACCACCCCTGCATTTCGCACATATTGAATATTGTTTTTTTGAGGGTCATACAAAATGCAATCCCCATGTGTAACGACAAAAATGGGAGTCGAATCGTAGCTGTCTATCATATATAGGGCATACTCTTCAGGCTTTCTAAAGAAAAGCCTGCAATTAAGAACAGCACCAGCTCCGCCGAAGAAGGAAGAATCAATTTTTAAGGATGAAAAACCTTCTTTCTCTGGAATGATAACCTTGATCGCTTTTTTAAGCTCTGAAGGCGATAGATACCTGCTCTCCTGCGAAGGTTGGACAGCAAGTAAACCTAAAGGATAAAGTAAAAAGATGATGGGTAGAAGTATGGACAACATACGCTGCGTTCCCAATTCATGGATTCGCCATAGACTCTTTTTCAGTATTGAGGCAAGTCTTTTTCTCACCGCCTGAACCCTCAAATCATCACAGCCAATTAACATACCGAATTGTCGCCCTTTTTTATCTAAATTCTCCCATTATCCATTGTCAACTCAAAAATTTGTACACCACATATGTGCCCTCAAACATTCGCTTTTCATATACAACTTAGTTCGGGTGTTTAAACGTTCTTGAAAAAACATTAAATCAAATCATAGTCATCTGTTGGCTTGAGACCTTTCCGCAATCTTCGGATATAGTCCAGTTCGTTCAGTGCAACTTTATTTTCCGTTTCAATTTCTAAGGATTTTTTCAAAAGCACTTCAGCTTCATCGAGCCTTTTTAAATCGATTAGAGCATTTGCCGCACCCCTCAGGGCTCGGGCTCTCTGATTGAGAGGTGCCCAGGGACGAATCTCAGCAGCGATAATAAATAGGTCATGGGCTTCCTGGTGATGGCCTAAGTGTGACAGTATCAAGGCCTTCTCACAAAGAAGCAAAGGGTGATCCGGTTCAAGTGAAATACCTTGATCAATAAACGCCATCGCCTTGAACCAGTCTTTTCGTTCAATATAAATAAAAGTCAACAAATAGAATGCCTTTGAATATGAGGGGGTAACCCACAAAACTATTTTCTTACGGCCGTCCGGGTCATAACTAATCGCATGTATATTAAATTCTTCCATAGACCAGTAGGCAATGTTGATTGTAGCATCCGAGACCTCCACCGGTTTCCAACCTATCGGTATTTTTGAAACCAAATCTTTCAAGAGATTTTCAGGCTCGGTTCTTTTTCCTTCTTTAATCATTGATTCGGCAATACCGGGAATATCTTTTCTGGTGTTGTTGTCCATATTGTTCCGCTTCTTGTGAATCGCTTGATTTGCCATGGACGAAAGACGACCATCACTCACATTCAAAGAATCCGAAATTTCTTATTTTATCCCATCAAAATAATTAATCTTGGCTGAATCCAAGGCTTTGCCGGGGAGACTTTCAGAGTTTGACATTTACGGGAATA
>DNGT01000164.1 GCA_003486165.1 Desulfobacteraceae bacterium | reverse complement strand
CCCGCTGGGATGTCCAACCGTGTAGAAAGCCGCATCCAGCCGGCCGTCCTGGATCAGCCCGGGTGCTTCGGCAGCCTTCAGGCTTTCCGCATTAAAATCCTTTTCGAAGTTCAGGCCATTGGCCTCCAGGGCATCGATGGCATTTTGGCGGTAGCCGGAGCCGACGTTGCCGATGTTGACGCGTTTGCCCTTGAGATCCTGGATGCTATTGATCCCGGCGTCATCGGCAGCGACAAGCGTGATGGCTTCGGGGTGTATGGTAAAGACGGCCCGCAGGTCTTCCTGTTTGCCCTTGTCTTTCCATTCCGCCTCACCGTGCCATGCCTGATATTGTCGGTCCGATTGAACGATTCCAAATTCCAGGTCGGCGGCCATGACGGCATTGACGTTAAAGACCGACCCGCCGGTGGATTCAACGGTGGCACGAATGCCGTATTCTTTTCGCTTATTGTTGACCATTTTCGCAATGGCGCCGCCGGTGGGATAGTAAACACCGGTAATACCGCCGGTACCAATGGTGACAAAGGTTGTTTCGGCCTGTACGGTTGTCGGCGTTCCTCCCATAAAAACGGCAAATCCAAAGGCAATCGCAATGCCGATAACTAAAACTTTTTTCATTTGATCCTCCTTACTCGATATACGGTTACGGGTTGGTAAAAAACACCTATTCTTTTACAGATTGTTATCTCCCCCCTTTCTTTTTATTTTTAAATTATAAATAGTAAACCTACTGTTAATTTGATCGGTAATAACTCATGCAATTTGGGTGCTATTGAGGAGTTGGGACATCTGATGAATAACATTCAATTAATCACGTGAAATCACCAGAAGTCAAGCATTAAATATAAAACGTTTATCAATGGTGCGGTTTCAAAGGGCGGGGTATTGCATAATTTAAATTCTTCATTTAATCTACGTTGAAAAAGGAAAAGATGAATAAAATAGAAATAAAACCTCAAGTGAGTGTCATCATTCCGACGTATAACCGTGGCTGGATCATTAAAGAGGCTATCGATTCCGTCCTGGCACAGGATTATACAGAATTTGAGTTGATCGTCGTGGACGATGGTTCCACAGATCATACACCTGACGTTTTGGGTCCCTACACGAACAATATTAAGGTTTTTTCCCAAAAAAATAAGGGGGTGAGTGCTGCCCGAAACCGAGGGATTGCAGAAGCATCGGGAAAGTTTATCGCTTTCCTTGACTCGGATGACCTCTGGCTGCCCCAAAAACTTTCCGTTCAGATTGAATTTTTTAATCAAGCGCCGGATGCTTTGATTTGTCAGACCGAGGAAGTTTGGATCAGAAACGGACTCAGAGTCAACCCTAAAAAACGACATAAAAAGACTTCGGGAATGATTTTTAAACCTTCTCTGGAGTTATGTCTTGTCAGCCCGTCGGCCGTAATGATCCAACGAAGTCTGTTTGACAGGGTCGGAAAGTTTGATGAAACCCTGCCGGCCTGTGAGGACTATGATCTATGGCTTAGAATCAGTTGCAGGTTTCCGATTCACCTTATTGATGAGCCACTAATTATCAAACGGGGCGGGCATGACGATCAGCTTTCTTCAAGGGCAGGTCTCGATAAGTTCCGGATCAAAGCCATCGAAAAGATCATCAAGAGCGGGCTTCTGTCAGATGATCAACACCGGGCGGCGGTTAAAACGCTCAAAAAAAAATGTGATATCTATGCAGCCGGATGCCGAAAACGGGGAAGGGAAGAAGAAGCGCTGTATTACACTTCGCTTTTAAAAAGGTTTAGATAATGTCCTGACAAGAAGTAAGTAAAATATGTTTCCAATTCAAAAATGAGATGTTTTTCCGATGAGCAAGGCCGCACAAGGGTTTTCGTCTGCGGCGTACATTTACGTACGCCGCAGACGAAAACCCGCGGAGAACGCCGCTCATAGGGAAAAGAGCCATTGTTGAATGGAAACTTTATGCCATCCTTTCTATTTCTTTCAACTTCTCTTTAAGCCGTTTTTTTGAAACCGGAACCGATGTTTTTAGCTCCTGGGCAAAAATCGACACTTTATATTCTTCGATCAGCCAGAAATACGCTTCAATGGCATCCCTTTTTTCTTTTGAAGTGGTTGGAGAAAGTTCTTTCAGGAGTCTATTCAGGCTTTGAGTAAATATCTGAATGTCATGGGATTTTGCCCGGTCTTTTTCGAAATCAACCACAGCCCTCTGAGCTCGGATTTCCAGAGCCTTCATATATCTGACAAGATGAATCATCCGGCCTGCATCATAAAGATCTATGAAAGTTTCAGGCACCAGATTGGAAAGTTCGGTTCTTAAACCCTTTAAAAATTCCAGAACAGCCCTGTTGGTGTTGTGAGCGGTTTCAAGGATATAAATTGTGGTTCGTGTTTCATGATACGCTTCGAGAACCAGCAGGCTTTGATTTAATAATTCTCTGCCTTCGGAAAGAATGGATTGAGCGATAGATTCCGCATAAGCCAAAAAGGCGTCTTTGGATCGGATGTTTTTAAAGAACAGCTTATTGATGATACGTTCATACAGCCTTTTTTCAAAGTGTGCCGGTCCTCCTAAATAATTGGATTTTTTTTCCATATCCTTTGGCAGTATCAGGATCTTTTTTAAAAACTTCAGATCTTTTGAAAAATGGAGGATAAAAAGAAGGGCAACTCCTTCTTTGTGAGATTCCATGGCCTCTTCACTACTTTGAAACAGGCGCAGATTTACACTTTTTTCCTTTGGGTCGACTTTTTGAAGTCCGGGATAAACCAGCCATTGGGTGATGTTTTTGTCTTTAAGATCGATATACTCAGGTAAATCTGGAAAATCCCAACGTGTGATATGAGTCCGTTCCCAGTTTTTTTTTGCAGCACCCATTTCAGCGGATTCAGCCGGTGCGGCTTTTTTTGAAACATGATGGTTTAATGTGTTCGGATCTCTGCAGGAAAAAAGTTCTTTTCCTTTTGCGTCTGTAACCGATATCCGCATTTTTAAATGATCCGGCAAAAGATCATCCGGCCATGCGGATGATGGGATATCGACACCAAAACGGGTGTAAATAAAATTGCCAAGCGCCGTAATCAAAGAGGTTTTGGTTTTTGGCATTTCATTAATAATGATATTCACGGTATTTGTCACAGGGACCAGTTTTTTTCGAAAGGTTTTGGGAAGACCTTTGATGAGTGTGGTTATTTTTTCCCTGTAAAGACCGGGCACCAGCCATTCGAGGGATTCAGAAGGAACTACAGCTGTCATGGGGGCGGGAATGTTGACGGTTACACCGTCATCGCTACTTCCGGGTTCAAATCGATAGGTGCAGTCAAGGCTAAGATCCCCTAAATCAATGCGGTCCGGGAAAAGAGACAACTCTTTTTCATCCAGGGCATATCGGGTGATGTCTTCAGGCTTCATCCGGAGGAAGTGGTCATTTTTACGTTGTTTTAGATACTTTCTCAATGTTCGGATATCATAACACCCTTTGAGCCGTTTCATGTAGAAGTCGAACAGATCCGCTTCGCCAACCAGAATGTCTTTTCTTCGAATCCGGTCTTCCATATTTTTAACATTGTCAATAAGGTTCTGGTTGTGAATCATAAATGCAAATTTATCTCTGACGTCCCGCTCAACCAGCGCACTTTGAATAAAAATCTCCGTTGCCTGATCAGGATTAATTCTGCCATAAGATACCTGCCGCTTGGGGATGATAATAAGACCAAAAAGGGTGACCTGTTCATATGCCACCACTTCGCCTCTTTTTCTTTCCCAGTGTGGATCGAGATAGGTATATTTACATAGGTTTCCCCCCAGTTTTTCCAGCCANNAGCCGTGATGTCTCAACCAGTTCGGCCGCTACAATCCATTCCTTAGCCGTGTTGAACAATGATGATCCTGGAAAAATCATCACCTCTTTTCCTTTTGTTGCCTGAAAGATATTCTTTTCTTTTTTCATTGCGATGTTCGACAATAAACCGCTCAACAGCGATTTGTGAATGGCGGTGTAAAGATCGCTGAATTCTGTGTCCGGAATGGTGTTTTTTCTTTTTTGCTTCCCGGGAAAGGCGCGCTTTGTGATTCGGCTCTCTACGACAGTTTTGTCTTTGTCGTCCGGACCATGCTCTTTAAGGACGTCAGAAATCTGCGCATGGATATCACGCCATTCTCTCATTCTCATGAAAGAGAGATAGTGGGTCTTACAGAACTTTTTGATGCGTCCGGTTGTCTTTTCTTTTGTTAATACTTCATGGTATTTATTCCAGATGTTGAGCAGGGTGATAAAATCGGAAGAAGGGTCACAGAACATTTTTTGTGCCTGATCTGCTTCTTGTGCTTTTTCAGCGGGCCGTTCCCTTGGGTCCTGAATACTCAAAGCAGAAGCAATCACAATAAGCGATTCAAGACATCCTTCTGCCCGAGCTTCAATGAGCATTCGAGACAACCTGGGATCAACCGGCATTTTCGCCATGAGCCTTCCCTTTTCAGTAAGGGAAAAATGCTGTTTCTCTTTTTTCTTTTGTTTTGATTCCAAAACGATGGCGCCCAGTTCGTAGAGAAGATCGAATCCGTCTTGAATGCTTTTTAAAGCGGGTTTGTCGATGAAGGGGAAATTTGATATATCACCGAGTTTTAGGGAGATCATTCTCAGGATGACCTCGGCGAGATTGGCTCTTAAAATTTCAGGCGAAGTAAAAAGGGGTCGGTTCTCAAAGTCCTCTTCAGAGTATAGACGGATGCATACCCCGTTTTCTACGCGTCCGCATCGCCCTTTTCGCTGATCAGCGCTGCTTTTCGATATGGCGGTAACAGGGAGAGAGGTGGTTCTTGATCTTGGCGTGTATCGGGAAATCCTT
Organism: Desulfobacteraceae bacterium; assembly: GCA_003486165.1. GTDB lineage: Bacteria > Desulfobacterota > Desulfobacteria > Desulfobacterales > UBA11574 > UBA11574. The sequence goes on along the minus strand of DNGT01000164.1, from coordinate 1,848 downwards.
GCAAGTCCAGTATCGATGACATATTTAATTCCGGGTATGGTTATGGACGTTTCTGCGATATTGGTGGCGACGATGATTTTTCTGCTCAACTCCCGTGAGAAAACCCGGGACTGCTCTGAAGCCGAAAGCCNNCGAATATCCTGTTCTGTGGGCATGAAAACAAGCATGTCTCCGGAATGAGTTTCTTTGAACAGGCGATCAACGGCATGGACAGCCATATCGACATGGGTCTGTTCCTCATCGTTCCCAAATTTTGAGTCCATGGGCAAATAGCGGACGTCAACAGGGTACATGCGACCGGACACTTCAATGACCGGCGCATGGTCAAAGGCTTTTGAGAATTTTTCGGTATCAATGGTTGCAGAGGTGATGACAACCTTAAGGTCTTTTCTTTTTTTTAAAAGGGTCTTTAAAATGCCCAGGATAAAATCGATNNATTGGGGCTCGTTTTATCCTTGAATCTGATTTTGTACCCGACCGACTTGCCCAAAGCTTCTCCGAACTCCTCGGCAATCCTTTTTGAGACCGTCATTGCGGCAATTCTTCTGGGTTGGGTACAACCGATCTTCCCGTGGATCCCGCAACCTGCGGCAAGACAGAATTTCGGTATCTGTGTGGTCTTTCCGGAACCGGTCTCACCGGATATGATAACCACCGGATTGTTTGAGATAGAATCTATGATGTCATCTTTTTTGGATAGAATAGGGAGGGCGTCGTTATAGATCGGTTCGGGCCGGTTGGTTTTGCGCCACGATCTTTTTTTAATGGATTTTTGAAGTTTTTTCTCAAGAAGAATGAGCCTCTTGTTAATCTTTTCATCAGGCGGCGTTTTCGCGCCTGATTGTTTAATGCGAGATATTTCACGGCCAATTTTGTACCTGTCTGCAATCAGGGCATTTGGTAAAAGGGACTCAATTTTATTCAATATATTGCTCAAGTTTCAAAGTTTTCATTTAATTTAGGGGTCGGGGTATTTTATTAAACAAATATAGATACTTAGGGATGTACTTTTCCGTTTAACTCTGGTGTCTTCGTGGCTGGTCATTTCGATAACTTAGCAGCGGTGGCATTCCTGCACCCTCCGCGTTTTCACGCAAAAACCACGAGGGAGCCGCGGTCTCCCCCACTGCTAAGTCATCTAAATAACGAAGCCACTTCGCCAATATCGTTACACGAAAAAGCACACCCCTGAACACGCTCAACCCATGTACATCAGCACCTGGCTCGAAGAGCGAATGGATAATCTTTCTTTACGATCCCTTAGCCACGAGTTTACACGGTTAAAAAAAAAGCATTATTCATGAAGCGATTTAACAAATAAAAACACCCCGCCCCCGGATGTGTTTTAAGCAACGTCATCAAAGAATGGGGGCCGGAAAGTTTTATTTAACGGAACCACATTTGATGTAAATGAGCGAAGTTTGTCTTGACGTCCTTTGCACCGTTAATAATATCTCCATGGCCCGGCAACAGCCATTCGATTTCAAGTTCAGACAGCCTTTTTAAACTTTTTTTCAACAAAGAACCGTCACCCCCTGGAAGATCCGTACGTCCAATACCCCCTTTGAAAACAAGATCACCTGTGAATAGCAATTTTTGGTCCGATAGATAGAGTGATATCGATCCCGGNNTAAATCGTTGAACAGCTTCAATATGATCCGGGTGGGCATGGGTACATATAATCAAACCGATATCTTCAAGGGTTAAATCTAAGTTCATTAGTCCTTGTTGCACGTGATCAAAAAGGTGAGCGTGCCCGGGATCAATGAGAATTCGGGTGGGTCCGTCGATTAAATAGGTGTTACAGTTGTTGGCGGACATCGATTTCCACATAAATCCGTGGATGTT
>DNGT01000042.1 GCA_003486165.1 Desulfobacteraceae bacterium | reverse complement strand
GATGGAAACGGAATTATCCTGCGGCTAAATCAAAAATGTTATTCTGAGAAAGGCTTTAAAGGAAAAACATCTTGTATCTGGCACAAACAACAGTTAACGGTCAAACCCATTATTCTATTCGTGAATCCTATTTACATCAAAACCAGTTTTTGAGCCGGAATCTTTTTGACATAGGAACCGATCCCGCCCAATACATCGTTTATCCGGGTGGGAATTCATTTTATATCCACGAATCAATAGAAGAACAATTGAATGATCTGGATGTCTACCCCAAAGACGATGAACTGGAGGACATCTTCTGGCGCTTTCTGGATCCGACAATTAGAAGAGCCCTGGAAACCTTTCGAAACCGTCAAAAAAATTTAAGCCCTCGAAAGGGCCCCAAAGCAACGGAAAAGGTAACAGCATCAAAGTTCCACATCTTCGATCAGCGTCGAATCCTCTATTTGCGATGCGGGCGAATGAATCAGCAGAACATTACCTGCGTGCCGCATAAGTTGTTTCAGGTTCTAACGGATAAATCCAGAGATGAAATCGAACAGATGTTCATAGAGATGGAAAAAATCCTCGCCGTCCGGGAATATAAAACCTACGCATATGGCATTTTTAACCTTCAGGATTTTTTCACCCAATGGTTTGCCAAAACCTCACCCAAATTGCTGGACCAAAAGGCGGTGGATGAGCATTTTATGGGGGAAATTTGTCGTCTGAACAGCGACCCGGCGTTCTGGGGGGGCATGGAAACCGGTGACAGCCTGAATGAATATCTTGTTCGTTATGCTGTCATGTATTTCGATTACGACTACGCCCCAAAATCATTTGTTGAAGAATACATTCTAAAATTCATTAACAGCCGAAGGGACTATAGCCCTTCATTTAAATCCCGTAAAGCCAATCTGGAGGAGGCTGGGGTCCTGTTCAAAGAAACGCCGGAGGAATTGAAAAAAATGACCCGCAAAGACCTGGTCCGACTTTACCGCAGACGCATTCAAAAGCTTCATCCAGACAAAGGCGGTGATCACGAAAAATTTATCAAGCTGACCCGCGTATACCACCATCTGCTCAAGACCAAGACTTAAAATCAAAGCTTCACAACCTTTTTAAAACAAAAAGTGGCATACCCAGCCCAACGTGTTTCATTTCAGCAGCAATTTATGGGAAAGCTGGGGTCCATTGTTTGTTTTATCCTCAAGCACTTCCATTGCTTTATCATAGGAAACGACTTCTCCCTTTTGGTTAAATACGGTATTGTCATCAAGGATAATGAGACCGGATGTTTCGATAACCCTTTGTTTATATTCCCACTCTCTCTGTATGTTGAATTTTTGGAGTTTAAATTGCCAGTAAAGCCAGAAAATTAAAAAAATCAACACCCCGGATACCATCACACAAAGAAGAATAAAAAGATAAAATGCCGCTTTTTCACCAATATGTCCCAAGACCTTTAAGATCACATCAAGTTTAAACAAAACAACAGAACCTATCCCCAAGATGAATAAGCCGACAAGAACCGGCACCTGTTGAATGATGGAAAACAGAAACTTGAAGCTATGCCCGAACCGTTTCATTTTGGTTCCCACAAAGGGACTCTCTTCAAGATCAAAAGCCCCCTGTTGGCTGCCGTATAAATAGTAGTTAAACCCGATAACAATAAGGCCGACAATAAACATCAGTACAACCGGAGCCATAAAAGATACGAAAAAATATTGCTTCCAGGGAAACGGCCCTTTTTCCGTACCCATTGAGCCGATAAAATGGGCGATGAATATGACGAATTCAATACCCCCAACCAATATAAAAAGGGTATCGAAATACTCTTTGATTTCCGTTTTCTTTAGAATGCCGGCAATGCCGGTCATCTCCTTAAACTCACTGCCTTTCATGAAATCGTCCTTGATCATAAATAATACATGAACAAAATATCGTTAAAATATATTAAAATTCTATAAGTTATTTAAACATAGCGCCTTTAAAATATGCTACTGTCTTAAACATATCGATGTTAATTCGTAAGTTTCTCTTAATACTCAAAAGGGAGTTTTTTGTCAAACCTGTATAAAGCAATCTGTTTCAAATTTGCTAATAAAATTATCAATACGATTACTTTTAAACAAATGTCCTGGTGGAAGAGGCGTCGGGGGCATTAAAAAAGAAACTTCGTAGACGTATGAGAGGCATAAAATTAGGAAAAAATTTATACTTATATGATGTTAGATTGTGTGCGACCGAAAAATCTGAATCTGCTTTAGGATTAATTGTCGAATCCCAAAGTTTTTTCAATTTCCTTCCACTTGACAAGGGATATCGGTTTTAACCCTATTAGATCGCATTGAGGAATCCAACCTACTGTAGAGTTTGGAATATAAAAACAATTTTGCCCCTTGAAAGGTCCATCTTCGATTATCCATCCATCTTGTACGGCAATTTTTTTACCTGCAAGCTTTTTTGCCTCGGTGGTGTAATTCATCTTTTTCGACGGTTGAAATATCGCTTCATAAAACATGAAAAAAATCCCCTCACAAAAAATTAAGGACACTCCCTCTTAATCGGGGGAATGTCCTTTATTTTTATTAAAATTTTAAGCTATACCACAGTAACATTTGTTGCGGCAGGACCTTTTGGACCCTGCTCTATATCAAAGGTCACTCTATCGCCTTCATCAAGAGTTTTGAAACCAGTTGAATTNNCCTCCTTTCAAAAAATTCTCATAGTTCCAAACTGCAGGTTGCCACTTTGACAAATGGATATTGCCTTCAGAACGAAACTGTCCCGCCAATTAAGGACGGGTCTTTATTGATTGCTTAAATTATAAGATATTCTCGAAAAAAGTCAAGCTGATTATTTTAAAGTTACTCTCAATAATGCTTTTAATGTAAAAATTCTATTAATTCCCGGGAACAATAATGCGAGATTCCTGTTTTTCCTTCAATTTTTCGACTTCCTTCTGCATCTTTTTCAGTGCGGTTTTCATGGCGTCCGGGTACACTTCCATGGCTTCCTTTAAATTTCTGGCATCAATCGGTGACTGAATGGGAATCGGCCCCTGGGGAGTCATTATATTGAGATGCCCCACAAAAATCTGTTTGCGACTTTTATCTTTTAAACCATTGGGTTTGACCGGTGTCAGGCGACGGATAGAAGCCATATCGAGATCGCTAAAAGACTCTTCCAGGTAAAGGTTATCTTGCTTTACCGACAGGTCAAGGGTGTTGAGTTCTTTTTCATCAAACATATTTGTCTCCTTTAAATAAAATTGTATTACAACTTTATGGCAAAGATTTCTTTTTAAAGCATCATCAAAATCCGGCCGAGGGAAAAAGCGTTCACTCAATATTTTAATAATATCCCATGTTATCATCAAACAAAAGGGCAAACCTTACAGAAAACTCATAAATAGTACAAGAACGAAGTGTTGACGGCTATTTCAGAAATAACACAGCGAATTGTTGATAGCTGTTTTTACCTTTCTCTAAACTTAAAACCAGGATCTGACCGCGCAAGCATCGAAAAATATTGTATTTGAATCTATACCCTCTTTTCACGCAACAGGTGAGGAAATGGATTCTTTTTTTGGTGTTTTCTGGTGCTTTTATTATTGCCTGTGGGAGTACCAAACTCACCCATATATGGGTGGATGAAACTTACCGTGGGAAACCTGTATCAGACATTCTGGTAATTGGGTTTCTTTGATATCGAATGAATATCACAACAATTTAAGGATGTTTCTAAGTTGTGATATTTAACCAGAAGTGCAACCCAAGGTTGATCAACTCCGATTACATATATCGCATAATGGCTTCATAAAGTCACAAAGGCAAACCCCCGAAAAAAGATTTGCTCCTTTTGAAAAAACGATATCAAGCTATCAAATAATTTAACGTAGTCCACCAATGCTTTTGTTATGTTTTGTTTTCTATTTTTGCATTTTTGATTTTTTTCACAAGACTTCTTTTTGAAGCGATATACAAGCAAAACGGTTTGTTACACTTTTTGCATGTATGCTTCTCAGCAATAGACACTTTAACATCGTTTACAGTTTCGATTTGCTTACAACCGCCATAAAAAAACAATCTTTTTGGAGATGGTTTTACGGATAAGATTAAGTTTTTATAACCATTTTCTGTCGATATCTCCCCAAAACAATGAGGACATTTCGGTTTTTTAACAATGATATTATTTTTGATATTTCCTAAACTTATAATAATACTCGTCAACAACCTCACAGGATCGGTCTCGCCTTCTCTAAATTCCGCCATTCCGCCCTTGAAGGTTATATTGGGAATTAGCATTTCGATATTCTTTATAGCTGTAACAATATTTCTTATTACAGCGATAATTTTCAAATCATCAATCGTACCCTCTTCTATCACTGAGTCTTCAAAGACTTCTCTATATTTATTAAGAAGCAGTCTGTTCGTTTGAAGAGATTTATTTAATTGTTCGATTTCCGTGTCCGGTGATGGCGCTTGGACGTGTACTTGCTGCACTAAATTATCAACGTACTGCTTGACATTGTGAAAATCACCACCAAAATCAATGTTAAACATATCACCGCTTGAGTGGTTGTCTGATTGAAACTTTACTACAGTTTTTTTCGGTTCTTCGTTACTTTTCATGAATATAATCCTTTCATCCTCTGACAATTGCTTGGCTTCCTTCATAACTACCAACTTTTATTTTAAAGCAGAATACATGCCAAAATATAATAAATTAAAAAATTTCTTTATTACGGACAGTTAAATATTATATTAGAGGTTTTGAAAGGATAATATTACAAAATATTGACGTCAATTTACACTGATGTCAGAATTTTGACTTATTTTTTAGAAAATTGGAATAGAAGAAGTGTGAGATGAATTCTCTTTTGGCATCGATATTCCCCTTCCGGGCAACCGGCAAACTTGATTAATGAAAAAAATGCCTATTTAAAAAAATGAAACATAAACATAATGTCTTTATAATACACTCGATAACCGTTACGATATTGCTATTTTTATTGACCCTATGTGGTTGCGGAAGTGGAGGAGATGGTTCGTTAACCCCATACACTTCGGGAGGAGATATTCAGGCTCCTGTCGAGGTCAAGCTTGTACACGGTTCACTTTTAGTTGTAAGCGCAGTCGTAAACGGCTCGATAAACCTTGACATGATGGTGGATACAGGTTCTTCAGGAACTTATGTCCCTACCGGAATATTCGGCAGCCTCGACGAACAGGTTTATATCTCAAGCCTTTGCCTCGAGAACAACGTATGCTTTAATAACTTCATGGCTTGGTCCTCGGATTCTGCTTTCACACAGTCTAAAGATGGATATTTCAATGGAATAATCGGAGTTGACCTTTTAAAAAAATTCGATCTCACCATAGATTACAAGAGCGAATTGATTTATTTTTACGACACTCTTGAAAACGGTTCATCCGGTCTGGTGATAATACCCATCCATTACGAAAATGCCAGACCCTATACGAATGTTACGATAGAAGACATGTCACAGGGAGCCAATCTCCTCGACACTGGAGCTGCCTATACGAGAATAACATACTCGTTGTTTGATTCTTTGAACCAGAATCCTGAAGTGCTTTTTGAGTCTGTTGTTTTCAATTTTGACGGCTCAGAGATTGTCGAATACGTGCCATTGACCGAATACTGTGCAGGAACGGCGTGCCCAGAGGATATAATAGTTCAGATAGGAAGCTGGCCCGCAGTTGGGGGCACTTTTTTCAGAGAATATCTGACTATCTTCAGATTTTCCGAAAACGTGGTTAAACTTGACCGCTATAATGACAGAAGCCACATCACAAAAAGTGGTATACAGCGAATGGGTCTTCAGGTAAACATATACGACGCAAGCGATATTATTTATGTGATCGATGACGGTTTTGCCTGGAAAGGAGGACTCCGGGAAGGATATGAAATAATTTCAGTAAACGGAATTCCTATTAATTCTCTGGGATACTTCGGAATTTACGAGCTTATGGCGGACACTTCCATTGAGGAATATCAATTCCTTGTCGTAACGCCGACAGGCGATGTGGAGGACGTTACCATAACAGCGGAATGAGGATGAAGTTTTTTTTNNAGAGCAGATAAATCCAAATTAATACTGGAAAGTCGTGAGTATGATTTCATTCAAAAGCCCTTCGCCAAGGTCTTCTACAGACTTCTTTTCTTTCCATACACTGATCATCTTGTTCTTTTAACATCATTTTATCATATTTTGTAAACTCAATTTTATAGTTGCCCTCCAATCCCTTGCAAGAACCTTCGCAATCTTTATTTGAAATAAGAATAAGTGATGTTTCTTTTAGATTAAACTTACCCTCGTCTTTAGGCATCCTCTCAAGCCTTAAAACTGTGTGCGCCATGCGAAAGGTTCCATCTTCATTAAATTTAATGGCCCAAGGAACATCATCCGCATCATAAGTCCACCAAATTCCGGATAATTTTTGCATCGTAATTTTGTCTTCACCGTAAGTCTCTGCAGGTATAAAAACGATGGACATAACAATCAATGCGATACTCGACATAATGATGATTTTTTTAGTAGACAATCTCATGATCAGACCTCCTTATTTTGAGAAATAATATATCTTTGTTCTGGAGGCACGTGGTTCGAAGCTTTATTTGCAGTTTCTAACGGAACCTTTTTGTACCGTTAGAAACAAATTAGGCACATTTTGAGGGGTTTCTCCATGGAATAAACTCCTGAAGAGAGGTTAAAAATCTGAAAAAAAGACAGAAAGAAACTAATCGAAAATGAAACCAGCAGAATTTGAAGTGTTATTCGAAAGAATTGAATTGAGGCAGAGGATTAAAATTAAATGTAATATAAATCAAATTCGTGATGTTGTCAACAGCAAGTGTTATTATTTCAAATGGTTATATGATACATTGTGGTATTGGCGGTTGTGGCAAATTCATAGATATAAGGATCTCTATTTCCGTTACAGATATCCTATTTCTTACAAAATTGCAAAAAAAGGCAAACCCATCGAAATGGATTTGCCCTATTTAAAATTACAGATATGCAATCCGGGATGAGTCAGACACATCGAAGGTTTTGAAGACGGATGATATTTTCATCTTATGGCGGATATCTGCAGGCTCTTCGAATGTCCCCCATGCCACATAAATTCTTTTTATGAATATCCTTCAAGATCAAAGCAGCCGGTACATCCTACCTGTAAGATCACGCCCCAGCAGGTGACTCAACTTGCGCGACTCTGCAGCTACTTTGGCATAATCAATTCCGGTGGCAACATTCAGACTGTTTAGCAAATGGATGGTGTCCTCGGTGGCTATATTTCCCGCTGCGCCGGCAACAAAAGGACATCCGCCCAAGCCCCCCAGTGAGGTATCAAAATGTGCAATCCCCATTTCTAGTGCGGTCATCAGATTAACCAAGCCCATACCACGGGTGTCATGCAAGTGTAGCCCAACCGGAACATCACCTGCCATAGGCAAAATTGCCGCCAGATTTTGACGTACGGCCGGTGGTGTGGCCATCCCCGTGGTATCCGCCAGTATAAGCCGGTCCACACCTTTGTTCAAGAGTTTCTCGGCTAAACGTTGCACTTGAAACACTTCGATTTCGCATTCATGCACACATCCAAAGCTGCACTGAATGCTGCCGCGTACTTTGCGGCCTTCCTGCCGGGCTAAATCAATCATAGCGGCGACTTCAGCCAGGGCCTTGTCAACCGACATGCCGCTGTTGCTTAGGCTTTGCTCTTCACTAACCGAAAGCGACACTTCGATCCACTGAATCGATGTGCGACAGGCACGTTCCATCCCCTTGCGATTGAGGGTCAAAGCGCTAAACGCAACCTTATCCGTTGGCAACAAAGCGTCAATTACAGCTTCGGCATCAGCCATTTGCGGCACCTTGCCGGGATGAACAAAAGATGCCACTTGAACGGCACTCACCCCGGCTTTCACCAAGCCGTTAATCAGTCGTATTTTTTGATCAGTGGACAGCACCTGCTTTTCCATTTGCAGCCCGTCGCGCGGGCCGACTTCCGTGATGAAGGCGTGTTTAGGATATACCATGGTTGATCTTCCTTTGTATCACCGCACTGCTAAAACTTTCGCCCGGTTGAATTCGCTGTCAGACGCTTCAATATAATCATGATCTCTATCCTTGGCCATTACAACCGTGTGGGTCATCGTGGGATTTGTTATTATGATGGCCATGGGCAATCTGCTCGGATAATACGAAAACAGGAATTAATAAACTTTGGGAGTAGTCATAGTTCTTATATTTTGCCATACAAGCCTCTTATTAGATGGAATAACAACGCTTGTTCGTCTGCTGGTATGATGACTAGCATAACGACACTTTATGTCAATAGATTTTAGGTATGGAGATTGTTTTTTATGGAATGGTTGGCCTGACCTTTTTCGACAGTCTCAGTGGCTTTGAATATTGGTCAGTAAGAAAAATATATTAAAATTTTCCATCAATAAGACGACCATCCTTTCCGGTAATAAATAAGAAAGATGAGAATTCGCCTTGAAACTTTTTCATTCTACTTAGACGTGCATTGAATAACCAATTTAATATTTTCACTTTGCCTATATTCATTTGATTTTTCATCGATCCACGAAGGTTGAGACCAATGAAGGATGCATTTATTTTGATTATTTGTAATTACAACTGTTGATGATCCAGGTCCATCTGCACCCAATGTATCATTAATATACCAACCCTGCCTCTTAGTGAATGATTGGAATTTCAAATAAACAACTTCCCCTGAAACAATTGATTCATTGCTTTCAAATATTATCTCACATCCTTTTAGCGATTTTCCATCCAATAATGAAACAAATCCATCGGAAGTCTGTGTCAATCTTTTATGGGGCAATTTTAACAATTCATTATAAAATTGAAGACAGGTTGAATCATCTGCATTTGAAATCTGACAAATGAATATGAATGCAAATGATAATGACAGGGTTTT